>JAQXLM010000101.1 GCA_029012125.1 Eubacteriaceae bacterium
TTCAAGAGTTTCTATTTCAACCTTTACAATATCTCCTGCCGTCAGTCTTGCATAATCCAGTCCTGACGGAGTAACCAGCATGTATCTGTCATCCAGGCGTACTGACAGGTTTCCCCAGGTTCCCTGTACCAGGCCTGTTTCAACCAGCTTGTTTCCGAAATATACAAGACTCTGTCTCAGCTTTGCCTCTTCAGCTGTCATCTCCTCCTGACCTGAGATTTCCTCAGTTCCGTTGACTGTAGCCCGGGCATCGATAACATTGTCTGCAGCCTCTGTCCTATCCGCTCCTGCGGCCTCATCCTGCTTGAAGCTTTGTTCCACCTTGGAATACTTCTTCTTGTATATCATTCTCATCAGTTTGGCTTCCGGAAGAATGATGCTCTTTCCTCCCCCCTGCTTTTCCGCAAGAAGATTAACCTCTGCTGATTTTTCCAGTACTGTCAAAGCCACCATAGCCTCATACAGGCTTCTTCCAGTTGTAATTGTATATTTTTCCTTTACAAAGCATCCGGTGGCACCGGTTAAAGCTTTGCGAACAGCCTTTTCATCGTACTCTACAGCAATAACTTTATGTCCTATTATCTGTGCCATATCGTCCAGGCATGGTCTAAGCACCATATCTTTTTCACATGCCTTGGTGCAGAATTCGGTTCTTGATACTACTACGGCACCGACAGGTGAGCTGTCCTCTACCAGGGCCTGCTCAATCCAAAGGTCACTTAGCTTTCCACTGATTTTTTCCACATCTCCTTCAGAAAGAGCCGTAAAATCCGCACCCTTAACCGTCTGATAAGTTTCTCCCTCAAAGCTTACAACTACGCGCAGCTCCTTAGGATCACAGCCCTCAATCTCTGCCAGTCCCGACGCATATTTTTTTATATATTCAAAAGCCTTTTCTTCCATAAATCATTCCCCCTGAAATCTTTTTCCGTTGGCAATATTATATGCCTTCTCAAGACTTCTGTACACATTTTTATAATCCTCAAACAGCTTGTCATAGATTGCCTTATTCTCAGCATCCGGCTTGTATCGTCTTTCAATCCGGACAAAGTCCTTCGCCTGCTCAAAACCCTTCAGTTCTCCCAGCCCGATCAAAGCCACCACAGCCGCTCCCACAGCGCCTGCGTTTCTGGGATCTTTGACCACGGAGAATTCGCTGCCTGTAATATCAGCAATTATCTGCATCCAGCCTTCATCCAGTGCTCCTCCCCCTATGATTCTGAAATCGTTACATGAAAAGCCATAGTCTTTTTTGTAGTTTTCCAGAATCCATCTCAGGTTGTAGCCTATTCCCTCGTAAACCGCACGCATTATATGTTCTCTCGTGTGAACCATGGTCATGTTAAACAGGGTTGCTCTGGTAGTTGTAGATGATACAGGGCATCTTTCCCCCAGCATCCACGGTGTACAGATAAGGTGGTCACTTCCTGCAGGAATCCTGCCCACTATATCGTCCATATACTTGTATATTCCTTCTCCGTACTCTTCCTTTTCCTTTGCAAAGAACTGGTCACACACCCATTGAATATTAGCCCCTGCTGATTCGGTTATACCTGCTATCAGGTTCATCTCACGGTCTGCACTCTGGATTGCCGCAGCTCCGTGCTTAAACTTGTCTGCGGTTCTGCTGCTTGCAGCTACCCATGCGGAGGTTCCCAGGTAAATATGTATATCTCCGTCGCCGCACTGTCCCGAACCTACTGCAGCAGCCTGGACGTCATCGCATCCGCCGAATACAGGTGTTCCCGGAAGAAGGTTCATCTCCTCAGCAGCCTCTTCTGTCAGACCGCCTACCAAATCCGTACTGCAGACAAGCGGCGGAAGTTTTTTCATATCCATACCGATCAGTCTCATGACGGAAAGCCAGTCTTTTTTCTTAAGATCCAGTCCATAGGATGATGCTCCGGACAGCTCAGTTACCATTTTACCTGTACACTTGTATTTCAGATAACCGTTTACATCCAGAATCAGATGTGTCTTCTCGTATATCTCAGGCCGTTCTTCCTTCAGCCAGATAATCTTTGCAATGCAGTCCTTTCCCATTATTGGAGTACCTGCAATAAGTGTGAAGGGCACTCTGCCGCCAACCTTTGACATTATGGCTTCGGCCTGTTTTTCTGCTCGACCGTCAACCCATGTGATATTGTTGTACAGAACGGTTCCATCCTCTGCCACAGGTATTACACCCTGAGCCTGAGTTGAAAAGACAATTCCCTTTATCTCCTCCGGTGAAATTCCTGTTTTCTCCAGTATCTTCTTCGTAGTCTCTGTAACCGCATGCCAGTAGTCGGCAGGATTCTGCTCAACCCACGCAGGATTGGGATAATATGTCGGATAATCTTCCTTGCCGGTTTCCACCACATTGCCCTGAAAGTCAACTAATACTGCCTTATCTGAGCTTGTTCCCATATCATGAGACAAAATATACTTTCCCATAGGGTTCTCCTTATTTGCACTTTGATGTTTTAACCACATGTTTAAATACGTTTTCGAATCTGTTCAGTGCCTCGTCTATTACCTCATCTGTATCTGCCAGTGAGGTGTACAGTCTGCTTCCTGCAAGAGTTACGATTCCGTTTGCCATGTAGGCTGCACCCATTCTCTCCATGGATTCCTTTCTCTCCACCATCATCTTCTGATTCTTTAGAAGACCTGCCGCCGATTTGACGAAGGAGAATGAGGAGAAGTCAAAGCTCATAGCTCCCGTACATTCCAGATGGACTATACTGCCCTGGTTATATGCCACGAAAGGCAGTCCGTAGCGTTCTATGAGTTCTTTCAGCCCGTCGGTAAGTCTGTCTCCTGCTCTTCCTGCAACTTCGCATGCATTTGTTCTTTCGATTTCTTTTATTGCAGTGTATCCGGCAAGGGCTGACAGCGGGTTGGCTGCCAGTGTTCCTCCCACATAGGCCCTGTGTTTACCCATAGTAGCGACACCTGCCGCCATAAGGCCCGCATATTCCTTTTTTCCGCCTACACCACCTGCCGCAGGATATCCTCCTGCAACTATTTTACCGAAAACAGTCAGGTCCGGCACCACATTGAAGTAACCCTGTGCACCGCTGAGTGCCACTCTGAATCCTGTTACAACCTCATCGAAGATTAGCAGAGCGCCGTATTTATCGCACAGATGTCTGACTGCCAGGTTGTATTCTCTGCTGATTGGTCTTGTGCCGCTTTCCGGGCCTACAGGTTCCAGGATTACCCCTGCAGTTCCGCCCTTTTTCTGGTTGCGTTTCAACATTTCCTCCAGCATATCCAGATCGTTAGGTCTTACCTCGTCTACCAGAGAGTACAGTTTTCCCGGAATTCCATGGGATTCCAGCAGTCCTCTGCTGCCCGGAATCTTCAGGCCGTATACCATCTGGTCGCTCCAGCCGTGGTAAGCACCTCCTACTTTGATAATTCTCTTTTTCTCCGTGGCAATACGGGCAATTCTCATTGCAGCCATTACGGATTCCGTTCCGCTGCCCAGCATTCGGAACATCTCCACGTTCGGCATGTGCTTGTTGATTTCCTTTGCAATCAGAAGCTCAGCCTCATGCAGAAGACCTGTAACCGGTCCGCAGGTTTCCAGAAGGCCGATTGCTGCTTTTCTTACAGGCTCGTAATTGCTTCCCAGGATTGTAGGACCTCCTGCCTGCAGAAAGTCTATATATTCGTTTCCGTCCTTGTCATACAGGTATGCCCCTGAAGCTCTCTCAAAACATACAGGGAAAGGCTTGTTGAATGCCAGATTATGCTGAACCCCACCAGGTATGTATTCCTTTGCCTCTTCAAATATAGCCTTTGATGCAGCACATTTCTCATCATAGTATTTCAGAATCTCATTCTCATAATAGTCATCTGAAACTTCCCATATGGGCTGGTCAGTCAGTTCCTTAAGTTTACGATTGATCAGGTCCGGATCTTCCCATCTGCTGATTCCACAATTCTTCATAATATTGCCTCCTGTAGTCTTTGATAAAAAGTTAAAAACCTAAAAACATACCGATCAGGTGCACTCCAAATGCGCAAATCCAGGCAATTCCGCACTGTAGCACTACTACGGCTACAGCCCATGCTCCGCCCAGCTCTCTCTTTACTGATGTGATGGCTGCAACGCATGGAGTATATAAAAGTGTAAACACAAGAAATACGATGGCTGTGAATGGACTGAAAATGCTTTCCAGCACGCCGCTGTTTCCTCCCAGAAGCACTGTAAGTGTGCTCACAACGCTTTCCTTGGCAGTGAATCCGGTTATCAATGCTGTTGACACTCTCCAGTCGGCAAAGCCCAGAGGGGCGAATACCGGAGCAATCACTCCGCCTATCATGGCAAGAATACTGTCCTTAGAGTCGCTTACCACATTAATATGTGAATCAAAGGTCTGTAAAAACCATATGATGATAGTCGCCATAAAGATTACGGTAAAGGCTCTGGTAATGAAGTCCCTTGCCTTGTCCCAAATCAGCATTCCTACGCTTTTGGCTCCCGGAAATCTGTAATTCGGAAGCTCCATTACAAATGGTACCGGTTCTCCCTTAAATTTTGTACCACTCAGTATCAAAGCAAACAGAATCGCAACAAATATTCCGCCGAAATACAGCAGTGTCATTACCAGTGCCCCATTATCCGGGAAGAAGGCTGCTGTAAAGAATCCGTAAATTGGAAGCTTTGCCGAACAGCTCATAAAAGGTGTCAGCATTATAGTCATTTTTCTGTCTCGCTCTGACGGCAGGGTTCTTGTTGCCATAATTGCGGGAACGGTGCATCCAAAGCCTATAATCATAGGCACAAAGCTTCTTCCCGACAGTCCCAGCTTACGAAGGAGCTTATCCATAACAAAGGCAACTCTTGCCATATATCCGCTGTCCTCCAGCATGGACAGGAAGAAAAACAACACCACTATTATC
>JAQXLM010000102.1 GCA_029012125.1 Eubacteriaceae bacterium
CTTTTCTTAGCCAGTTGAAGGTTAATCACCTCCAGCTTTTCTGAGATGGATTTTAAATCGTCCGGGCTTGTTTCAGATACAGATTCTCCAAGTAGTGTGCTTACAGATGTTCCCAATGCATCTGCCAATGAAATAAGCATACTTGAATCCGGAACCGACAATCCATTCTCCCATTTTGATACAGTCTGTCTTACCACATTCAACTTGATTGCAAGTTCTTCCTGAGATAGACCTTTTGATTTTCGCAGTATTTTAATGTTTTCATTCAGCATAAGCTACGCCTCCTTGTTTTTGATGGCTCAATTCTATATCCGAAAGAGCCGTTGCCACAAGCAACGCACATTAACATTTCTGCATTTACTGTATTTGCACCACCGGTTAAAGTAAAGTGTTATGTTCTATAAAAGTCCAGCCTTTTGCAGACGCAATCTCAGCATAGGTCCGAAAACTAATGCGATGACCATTTTTACAATATCTCCCGGAATGAACGGGAATACGCATGTGCTTAAGGCTGCGACAACATCTGTTTTCATCAATATGCAGAACCATGCAGTTCCAAAAGCATAGCATACAGCTGTACCCACAGCCATTCCAAGAAACTGAATGATTCGGCTTCCGAATTTCTCAATAACCAGCCCTGCAATTATTGCCATGGGGATAAAACCGATGATATATCCTCCCGTAGGTCCTGCAAACTTGGCAAGTCCCCCTGTAAATCCGGAAAATACAGGAACGCCTACTGCACCTATCAGCAGATATATCAGATAACTTACAGTCCCCATTTTCCAGCCCAGAAGATAAATTGCCATATAGATTGCCAGATTGGTCAGTGAGATGGGTACAGGACCGATAGGTATGGACATAGGTGCCAGTACACAGGTCACAGCTGTCATTAATGCAGTGACAGTCAGCATATAGGTTTTGCTGTTTAGACTTCTCGTATTTATATTCTGATTCATTTTTCCCTCCTTGCTACACTTCGTATCCCAATTTTTTGAACATTTCAATATCACTTACTATACCCGTTCCCGTAGTTGTGAGCATATCTCCCGTAATAGCGGCGTTGGCGCCTCCCCGGAACAGACATGCCCCGCCATCGGCAAACTGACCCCTTTCGGCAGCCATTCTAACCTGTTAGCTTTCATAATTGGGAGTTACTATCCGCCTTTGACAGATGAGAATCCTTATCTGCCTTTGGTAATCGAATGCTTATTTCACCTGAAAACAGGCTTTCCACGGAACCATCCTCAAACTTCACAACCAGACGGCAGTCAGTATCTACATCCAGAACGTGAGCACTGCGGGTACCCGTCGGCGTGATTACATTGACATCCTTGCCGATAACAAAGCTTCTTCTCCTATACTCCGACACGTAATCCCTTGGAGTGTCTCCCTCATTTTCAGCACAATAGTAGGACATGAAACTGTTCAGAAACTCTGCGGCCAGCTTGTTCTTGCCATCGCTTACCGGTTTGGCAAATACAGCACCGGCAATGTCTCTGATTTCCTCAGGGAAACCTTCTGACGGTGCAAGAGCGTTTATTCCAACTCCCACAATTGCATATTCCAGCATACCGTCTTCCAGACCAAAGGATGCCTCAGTCAAAATTCCACAGACCTTTCTTCCACCCACAAAAATGTCATTAACCCATTTGATTTCCGCCTTTTCACCGGATACAGCCTCTATAGCTTCACATACCGCAACAGCTGCCATGGTTGTCAGCTTTACAGCCTGCTGTGAATTAAAATTTCTCGGGCGGAGCACGATGCTCATGTATATTCCCGTACCTGCAGGAGAATGAAAGCTTCGTCCCATTCTGCCCCTGCCCCGGGTCTGACTGCCGGCCACCACCGTGTATCCGTCAAAAGCCCCATTGGCAGCTTTTTCTCTGGCCACTGTATTTGTAGAACCTGTGGATTGTAATACATCAAGTTTTACATGGTCTCACACCTTGCTCAGATATTTGCTAATTCCCTGTAAAGACAATATGTCCGTATCCGTTGAAAGGCAATAACCTTTATTGCGAACTGCCTCTATGTTGTATCCTTCGTTTTTCAGGCTTTGAACGGATTTCCATACAGCTGTCCTGGAAATATCCAGCTTCTCAGCTATATCTTCTCCCGAAAAAAACACTCCTTTATTATTCTCAAAGAGCATTAAAAGCTGCTCTTTCGTTCCCGTTTTCTCCATATTGTTAACCTCCAACAGGAAGAATGTTAACATAACGCAGGTCGATTGTCAACCCGATTAGTTTTTATGGTTAACATTGTCCCCGAAAAAGATGACAGCAGACTGCTTATATATCTGCTGTCACCATTCATTATATTTCCTTCAGGTAATCTGTGTTTTGCAGGTAGTCTGTGTTTTTCATAACATCAGTGAAACAATCACCTGCTACAGGTATAAGTATCTTTCTTTCCGGTACTAGCACCCCTCCTATGATTTCTCCTTCAGATGCGTTGCGATACCAGTCAAACTCCCTGCACATTTCACCTGCCACATCATCCTCAGAATCGAAATTCAGTTTGATTTCCAATGCAGAAGCCAGCTTTTCTATGAGCTGCAGGTTGTTAAACTCCACATCTGCCTTCAGTGCAGCATTTGTTGCCTGGAAACGACGTTCAGTGTTTATGTAGCTTCCTCTTGCACATATCGGTGCTATTCCCGGAATAACCACATCTGCCTGAGCTGCCGCAGATGTCAGGTGGGTATCACTTACCATCAGAAATTCCAGATCTTCAAGAATTGCATCATCGGGATTTTCTCCAAGGATAAGAAGTCCCTTAACGCCCTCGAGGCATTCCCTTCCTTCTTTTATTCCCAGACAGTTCAGACCCTGGCTGTTATTCTTTGACTTCAGCATGACAATACCGTCTCTTGGTGTTCCCATATGCCCCGATAAAAGAGCCATGTCAGCAAGCAATGTAGCGCAATCCTCTGATACCACGTTCTGCTGGAACAAAATCATAGCCTTCTTTGCACCGACATACAGTTTTACGACTGCCTTAGCATCCTCACCAACCTGTACCGACCCAAGAGAGTCTGCGAATTCATCCATTCCGTCTAAATCATGTGAAGCGTCTTCTGTAAGGGCTTTTGCCACCTGCTTCAGGAATCCAAGGTTGTCGTCCGTATAAATTGACTTTGATACGAAGTCCATATGCTCCTGCTCCAATCCCTTAGGATTAATCAGAACAACTTTAACCCCTTCCTTTGCCGCCTGCATAAGCTTTACTCTCATTACCTGATTAGCGGCAGCATCAAAGCCGACAGCAAGCACCACCTCTGTACTCAGCAGCTCATCTATGGTGTTTGGCGAAGCGCTCAGTCCAAATACCGGTTCCAGACCGCAGCCACGGTTATTAAAGCTGAACACCTTAGCGCCTAATCCTTCTGCAAGTTTTTTGGCTGCGTATGCTTCCTCTGTCGTGAATCTGTCAGATACGGCAACAGCAACTCCATCCTTTCCGTATCTTCTTCCTATGGATTCTACAGCCTTGGCAGTTCTGATAAGAGCATCGTAGCTTGATGTCTCCTTCAGACCATCCTCTGTTTTTACAAGGGCACAATGCAGGCGGTTCTCCTTCCTGCACCAGCTTGAGAAACCGAACTTTCCTCCTACGCACAATACACCTTTGTTAACAGGACCTTCTTTGTCCGGATTAGCTTTGATAGCCATTGCTCCGCATGTTTCTGTTTTCTGTGCACATCCCATAGAGCAGAAGCCACAGATAGTGTCTGTTTCTGCAGTCTGAAGCGGGATCTGCTTGCTCATTGGAAGACGTTCCTGAAGCGCTCCTGTCGGACAAAGGCTTACGCACTGTCCGCAGGAAATGCATCCTGCTGCTTCCAGGTTCTGTCCGAGAGCAGGCAGCACTACGGTATCAAAGCCTCTCTGTACGAATCCCAATGCGCCTACGCCCATAACTTCCTCACATGCACGAACACAAAGTCCGCAAAGAATGCACTTATTAGGATTGCGAACAATAAACGGATGATTATCCTCAAAATCCGTCTTTTTTACTTCTCCCTCCAGACGTTCCGGTTTTACGTCATACTGATTTGCAAATGAAACCAGTTTACACTCGTAATAGTCATGACATCCGCACTCCAGACAGCGGGTAGCTTCCTTTACAGCCTGGTCCTCTGTATATCCTTTTACAACCTCTGTAAAGTTATCCTTTCTTTCCTCAGCAGACAGCTGTTTCATTTCCGGACGGCACTGGCGTTCCCTATCCTCAAAGGTCTTTGCCGTGATGTCCTTTCTCTCAACAGTATATTCCGGCTTGTAACATATAGTCTCACCTGCAAGGTATGCATCAACTACATAGCTGCTCTTTCTTGCGTCTGCTATAGACTCTACGGCGATGGAGATTTTATCGTTTCCGCAGTCACCACCGGCAAATACTCCCGGAAGCTTGGTCATGAAGGTTTCCTTGTCGTATACGATGCCCTTCTTCCTTGTCAGCTCTACGCCGTCAATTCCTTCCGGATTAACAGCCTGACCTATGGCAAGAATAACCATATCCACATCAAGTTCTTCTGTGCTTCCTGCAACAGGACGAGGTGAACGTCTGCCACTGGCATCCGGCTCGCCAAGTTCCATAACCTGGAGAGTTACAGAAGCAACTCTGCCGTCTTCTCCGGCATTAATCTTCAAAGGATTTCTCAGATTTTTAAATATTACTCCTTCTTCCTCAGCCTCTTCAATTTCTACCATGTCGGCAGGCATTTCATCCTTTGTACGACGATAGATATTGTATACCGCATCAGCACCCAGACGAACCGCGCTTCTGCAGGCGTCCATGGCAGTATTTCCGCCGCCGACAACAGCAACTCTCCTGCCCATTACAAACGGTTCGTTTCTCTGAATCTTTCCAAGGAATTCGATTCCGCCCATTACACCCGGAGTATCTTCTCCCTCACAGCCAACACCTGTGGATTTCCATGCACCGATTCCCAGGCAAACAGCGTCGTATTCCCTTCTTATTGCATCAAAGGAAATATCCCGTCCCACCTTTACGCCTGTGCGTATTTCCACGCCCATATCCCGTATAGTTGATATTTCATCTTCTAAGACTTTTTTAGGCAGACGATATTCGGGAATGCCATATCTCAGCATTCCTCCTGCAAAAGGCATTGCTTCAAAAATAGTGATTTCGTGCCCCATCTGTCTTAAGAAGTATGCCATGGATAATCCATACGGACCACCACCGATAACAGCTACCTTTTTACCTGTGCTTTCCTGACATTCAGGCAGAAAAGCCTCCTCTCCTGCGTCTATGTCCAGGTCAGCAGCAAAACGCTTAAGGCTGGCAATGGACACCGGCTCATCTATGAGACCGCGCCGACATGCTGTCTCGCATGGATGAGGGCAAACTCTTCCGATTGCTGCAGGTAGAGGTATTTTCTCTTTTATCAGCTCCAGGGCCTCTCTGTATTGTCCCTGAGAAATCAGACCCACATAGCCCTGACAGTCAGTTCCTGCAGGACAGTTTTTCACACATGGCGGTCTGCAGTCACCCACATGATTTGACAGAAGAAGCTCCAGATTTGTCTTTCTGGATTCTTCAATTCTTTTACTCTTTGTTCTTATAACCATGCCCGGAGCAATCTCTGTAGCGCAGGATTTCAAAAGCTTAGGATTTCCCTCAACCTCAACCATACACAGCCCACATGCTCCATAGGTTTCCATCCGCTCATCGTAACAAAGAGTCGGTATGAAAATATCATTATCCCGTGCTACCTGCAGTATTGTCTGACCGGGCAGCGCAGTAACTTCTCTTCCATCTATGTTTATTCTGTATTCTTTCATTCTATCTCTCGTCACCTTTCACACTATCTTACTTCTATTGCACCGAATTTGCAGCTTTCTGCACATTTTCCACACTTAATGCAGATTTCAGTATCAATCTCATGTTTTTCCTTAACCTTTCCTGCAATAGCATTTACAGGGCAATGGCGGGCACACATGGTACATCCGACACATTTATCTGTAACTTCGTATGAAATCAATGCTTTACATGATTTAGCGGTACACTTGTGATTGTAAATATGATCCTCGTACTCATTTCTGAAGTAGCGTAAGGTTGTAAGCACCGGATTTGGTGCAGTCTGACCTAAACCACACATAGCTCCCTCTCTTACCTTAAGGGCAAGCTCTTCCAGCAGCTGGATGTCACCGTCACGTCCCTTGCCTTCTGTAATGCGTTCCAGAATTTCAAGCATTCTCTTGGTTCCGATACGGCAGTAATTACACTTTCCGCAGGATTCCTTTCTGGTGAAGTCCAGAAAGTAGCGTGCCATATCAACCATACAGGTGTTTTCATCCATAACTATCATGCCGCCTGAGCCAACTATGGCGCCGGTCTTGTTTATGTCTTCATAGGTTACAGGAGTATCAAAGAGGTCAGCCGGAATACATCCTCCCGACGGTCCTCCCATCTGTACAGCCTTGCAGGATTTGTCATTTTTGATGCCGCCACCTGTCTTAAAAATTACATCCTCCAGTGACAGACCCATTGGAACCTCCACCAGTCCGCCTTTCTTGATTTTACCTGCAAGAGCAAAGACCTTGGTTCCTTTGCTTTTTTCAGTTCCGTATGCTCCGAAGGCGCTGCCTCCGTTCATGATAATCCATGGAACGTTTGCAAAGGTTTCTACGTTGTTAATGTTGGTAGGTTTCTGCCAGTAGCCCTTCTGAGCAGGGAATGGTGGTTTCAGACGAGGCATACCACGCTCTCCTTCAAGTGATGCGATCAAAGCCGTTTCCTCACCGCATACAAATGCACCTGCACCTGCTTTGATACGAATATCGAAATCCCAGTCTGTTCCGAAGATGCCTTTACCCAGGAAGCCTCTATCTCTTGCCTGACCCAGGGCGATTTCCAGACGGGCAATGGCCAGAGGATACTCTGCTCTAACATAGATGATACCTTCACACGCACCCATAGCATATCCGCCGATAATCATTCCCTCCAGCAGGGAGTTAGGGTCACCTTCCAGAACACTTCTGTCCATAAATGCTCCCGGATCCCCTTCGTCTGCATTGCATACTATGTATTTCTCTTTGCCCTCACTCTGGCGCGCAGCATTCCATTTAAACCAGGTCGGGAAGCCGGCACCGCCTCTTCCTCGTAGCCCTGATATTTTGATTTCTTCTATTACTTCCTCCGGAGTCATCTCTGTCAAAGCTTTTTTCGCCCCTTCATAGCCTCCAATTTCTATGTAATCTTCTATTCTTTCAGGGTTTATGATACCGCAATTGCGCAGTACAATTCTGTTCTGTGATAACAGAATCTTTTCATCCTCCTCTGAAATGGCATATTCCTTTTTTATCTTTCCTTCAATTAAATGTTCCTGTATTATATCTGTCACGCACTCAGGCTGAACCTTCACATAACGTGCCTGAAGAATTCCGTCATCCCCATACACATCTACAATCGGTTCCAGATAGCATGTTCCGATGCACCCTGTCTTGTCTAGAGTAACATCTGTCATGTTTCGTTCCTGCAGCTGCTTTCTGACTTCATCTTCAGTTTTTTTCGCACCACCGGCTATACCGCAGCTCCCCTGTCCGATTACTACTCTCATCTACTGCACCTCCTGTGATTCTCTTTCTCTGATTTCGTCCAGTATTCGAACTACAGAATCCTTTGTAAGATTTCCGTAGGTTTCTTCTCCCTCTGCACTTTTTATCATCATAACCGGTGCGAGAGAACAGCAGCCCAGACAGGCTACGTTATTAAGTGTAAAAATTCCGTCTTCTGTAGTTTCACCATCCTGAATTCCCAGATGTTCCACTACAGCCTCCTCGACTCTGTCCGCCCCGTTAACATGACATGCGGTTCCCTTGCACATCATAATAAGATACTTTCCTACAGGCTGTAATCTGAACTGTGCATAGAAGGTGGCAACTCCGTATATTTTCGCCGGAAGTATGCCGGTTCTTTCGGATATGTACAAGATTGCCTCCTGTGACAGATAACCGTAGATTTCCTGGGCCTGTTGCAGAATTGTAATCAGGCTGCCCGGCACACCGGCGTATTTTTCCAGTGTGGGAGCCAGAAGCGTGAAATCCTGTCCCATTTCATTTCCCATGTTCTTCTTTTCTGTGTTCATTCTAATACCTCTCAAAACTCATCTTTAAACTGAATAATATATACTAAAAACAACCGGCTTTATGAATCGCACCTCGTTAAAGTATCATTTTGTTATTTTTTTGTCAATCGTTTTTTGTCATGTATACATTATTCTTGCGTGGTAAATTTGTTTTTTTTCACAATTTTTTATAAATAAACATTGTTTTTCCACACTACTATTATAAATCCTCTTGAAAAAGGTCAGTAGTTCATAAGATATACAAAAAGCGACAGTCTATTACGACTATCGCCATTTCATTGGATTTCTGCTTTTCTTTTGTATGGTCATACTGTATAATTGGGGAAATGTATTTATTACAGTATTGGGAGGATTTTTATGACTAACAAAATCAACAGTTTATGCACCGGAATTCAATTTGTTCCGGCTTCCTGGTTAAAGCTGATAGCTATGATATCTATGCTTATTGACCACATCAATAAGGCGCTGATATACCCACAGCTGGTCTCAAATTATGGAACACTGACTACCATAAGCAACATTTTTGATATTATTGGAAGAATTGCATTCCCACTGTTCTGTTTTATGCTGGTTGAAGGCTACTTTAAAACTCACAGCAAATGGAAATACCTGCGGAATCTTCTGATTTTCGGAGTAATATCAGAAGTACCTTTCGACATGTTTTCTACAGCCAGTTTCTTCAACATGAACTGGAACAATGTAATGTTCACTCTTGCTCTTGTCCTTATTACCATCTGGATTATCGATACTCTGAAGGAAAAAATGAACGCCAGACCTAAGGCACTTTGGTTTCTGGTATCCTGGATAATCATTCTTGCAGTATGTATCGCCACCATGTACCTGGGGCTTGACTACGAACATCACGCAATACTGATAGGTTATTTCTTCTATCTGTTCCACGATGTGCGACTGCTGTCTGTACCTTTCGGATACGCCTCCATGTACACTCAGCCCTGGTCACTTCTTGGATTTGGTTTGGTTCTTACATATAACGGTGAGAGAGGAAAGCAGTTCAAGATGCTGAATTACTGGTTCTATCCGGTACATCTCCTTGTTTTGGGAGTTATCCGTCTGTATATAGGTGTTTAATAAACACAGTCCTAACCTATAAAATATCATCATTTCCATACATAAGCATAAGCAGTTATAAACCAGACAAATACTCTACTTTTGTCTGGTTTTTGGATATATGCACCTATTTTGTCTCTTTCTGATATCAACCCCGTTTGTTAAGATAATTCTATTAAAAATGTAGACTGTAGGAGATGATTATTAGCTTATGAAAGAATTAAATTTAAATAAAAAATCACACAAAAGAAATCTCAAAAGATTTCTTCCACTTTTTACATTACTTCTGATTGCTATCATATTTTCCGTTTTAGTCAGCAAATCAGGAGAACCCTTATCTGTGAAGACCATTTTACGTTACACACCGGAAAATACAGTACTGGCCTCTATTATACTGCTTTTATTTTTTGGTTTAAAAAGTTTTACTGTCGTTTTCCCGCTGTCTATACTCTATCTTTCAAGCGGAATTCTTTTTCCTCCTTTTCCCGCAGTTTTAATAAGTACAGTTGGTCTTTCAATTACAATTACCATTCCTTACTGGATCGGCCGATACAGTGGAGAAGAGCTTGTCCGCAGTATCTGCGCAAAACACCCGAAGGCTTCACAGATTGCATACTATCAGAATAAAAACATCTTTTTTGCTTGCTTTATTACAAGGATAGTCGGTTTTCTTCCGGGAGATATTGTCAGTATGTACTTCGGAGCTTGTCAAACAAACTTTCGTCAATATCTAACAGCCGGTATCTGTGGATCCATGCTAAGCATTGTTACAACTACCCTGCTGGGAGCAGAACTTAGTAATCCGTTTTCGGTTACTTTTTTTATCGTTCTGTGTTTTAGAATCTTTGTTTCTGCCGGTTCAATATTAATAAATTACTTTTTAAACAAAAAAAGAAAAGAATGATATGCAGTTTTCTTCTTATTCCGGATGAAATACTCTTCTATTTTACATTGCAGGTAAACTCATTATCTTGTATAATTTAGTACAAAACAGACAGGAGCATTTTTATGAATCGCACAAAAGAATTGATAGTTGACACTTTCTGGCAGTTGCTGGAAGAAAAACCATATAATAAGATCACCGTTCAGGATATTGTGAACCGATGCAAGGTCAACCGAAACACCTTTTATTACCATTTTCATGATATTCCTTCCCTTGCAGAAAACTCTGTAGAAGACTGGATGGACGAAGTAATCAAAAAACAGGGGATCTTTGGTTCCCCTGTTAACTGTCTTACTTATATTGCAGCCGAATGTATGAAAAGGAAAAAAGCTTTTTTGCACCTGTACCGCTCTGCCCACAAGGACTCTTTATTAGGATATATGGACCGAACCGGATACAATATTATTCGTTCCTATGTTGAAAATACTACAGAAGATTTTTCAATTTCTGAAGAGAATAAGGAAATCCTGATTCGATATTACAAATGTACTTTTATAGGTATTCTCCTGGACTGGCTTGACAGCGGCGCTTCCTACGATCTAGTCAGTTTTATAGAAAACCTTTGTGATCTCTTTTCAGGTTCCGGTGAAAGAGCTTTCCTCAAACAATAGCAGTTTCATATTAGTCATCCTCTCCTTCTTCTGAAAGGCCTTTTCTCTTTCTGTTTTCTTTCCATAGTTCATCTGCCACCGGCTTCCAGTTCTTTGCATATCGGTCACACTTCGCACAAAGATGTTCTACTGTCTCCGGTGACTGCAAGTCTGTAGAGTGAGCACCAGCCTTTTCTACCATAGCACGGAGCTTTTCCGGATTTTCCAGCATCGGACAAGGGCGGAGCATATTGTGATTAAATGGCTGGTTATCGTGGTAAGCCATCATCATAGGTGAACGAAGAGCATCCAGAAGCGTCTTTTCCCGAATATTAGAATCCGAATAATGAATAAATACACAAGGGTCAATATCTCCATTAGCATTGATATGTAAGTAACGATGTCCACCTGCGATACATCCTCCAACGTATTCAGCATCATTTTGGAAGTCCATTGCAAATAAAGGTTTGGTAGCACGATATTGACGTATTTTTTCGTAAACGCCTGTACGCTGTTCCGGTGTCGGCATCATTTCCGGAACTGCATCATTTCCTACCGGCATATAATGAAAGTACCATACAAAATGAGTTCCCATCTCAATCAGGGTATCGTAAAATTCCTCAGACGTGATCGAATCATAGTTCATACTTGTGTAGCAGCATGAAATTCCATAAACCAGTTTCTTTCTTCTTAGGATTTCTATAGCTTTCATTACTTTCCGATACACGCCTTGTCCACGTCGTCCATCCGTCGCTTTCTCAAACCCCTCCAGTGAGATTGCAGGCACAAAGTTCCCCACTCGAAGCATCTCATCTGCAAATTCTTCATCAATTAATGTAGAGTTGGTAAAACAAAGGAAAACACAATCAGAGTGTTTCTCACAGAGACGGATCAAATCTTCTTTCCTTACCAATGGTTCCCCACCTGTATATATGTACATATACACGCCAAGTTCTTTTCCCTGTCGGATAATATCATCAATTTCATCATATGTGAGGTTTAATTTGTGCCCATACTCAGCTGCCCAGCATCCGGTGCAGTGCAGATTGCATGCAGAGGTAGGGTCCAGAAGAATCGTCCAGGGAATGTTGCAGTTATATTTTTTCCTCAATTCTTCTTCTTTTTTCCATCCGACCAGGCCGGCATTGATAAAAAGATTTACCGCAAGTGTTTTGGTCACATTCGGCTCCACTTCCTTAAAAAGGCGACGAATATAATCATAATAAGGGTGAGCGGGATTTGTTATAGCCTCCCTGATTGCCTTTCTCTGCGATGGAAACTCCCCATCTGCAAATCTATCAGCCCAATCCATAATCTTCGTCATGTTCTTGTCCGGATCCTTATAAATGTAATTAAAGGTCTGTTCAATTCCCAGTTTTTTTAAAGTATTTGTTGCATTCATTGTATATTCCTCCTATGTTTATATTTATCGATTATAATATGTATTCTTTAATAAACTCTATTCTGTACCTATGGATTTGTACCTGATATCTGTACAGTACAATGCACAATATAATGCCTCATGCCTCCTTCTGCCAGCAGGGCATATCCTGCAACAATCATAGTGTTTCTGATTAAGAGTACCGCACCTAAAGCACCGGATAATACCGATAGAAATAGTATCCATCTCCACGTTTCCAGTCCAAAGTTCCGTGCATCCAGAGATGTCTGAATAGAAAGAAGGCTGTCCAATAGGATTAGAATTCCTAAATCAGCCAGCAAGTTTGGGCCACTATATTTTCCCATGATGCAAAGAGCAATCACACCCAACGCAATTAGAAAAATCCCACAGGCAAAATCATACTGAAAAGCAAGGCAATAGAGATCTTTGGAAAAATAGCCAATTATTTTTATGACCCCGTAGGCAATTAAAATAATGCCCGCTATGAGTTCTGCATTTTCGGACACCAGGTCTGAGCGAAAGATGCAAGACAATCCGGTAATATAAAATATAACAGATATGAGAATATAGCCGTTTTTTGCTATTTTCAACTGTTTCATTTAATTCACCTCCCTATGATATTTTTACTGTGATATCAGTTTATTTCGAACTACTCAATTCAACAATGGACAAAACATGCGCCAATATCTAAAAAACAGACATATAATAGATGTCTGTCTAGTTGTAATCCGGTTTATCCTGACTATGGGGAAGTACATTTGCTCCTGTTATCATTTCGTTATCAAAACTCTCGCATCAAAATAAAACTATTTGCGATAAAAAAATTCCTATGGGCTTAGTCCATAGGAATTTCTCGGCTCTATAATAAATGTTTGGGTGGGTGATGAATAATCATCTATCTCAACATTTTTATTGCAAAAATTGAGCATAAACCAAATCTACATTACAATTAAAGTGACCAAACAATAAAGAATGTGAGGTAGTATTATGCTCAATCAATATTGTATCAAAAAAATGCTCGGATTAAAAGATATTATTTTTCTAAGCGTAGAAGAAACCTGATCTATGAAATCTATTGCACTAGTGTCAACTTTTCAGGTCCTTCAGTAGCTCGTGTAATAGATAAGGTGAGCTATGGTATTTCTTATTTACCCGGCACTATTTCTATCGATGAGGTTAAGGGAAATGCAGGAAGAATGTTAAATATGTTGTTATGGATATGAGCAATCTGTTTAGATCGATGGCTAAGAACTGCTTTCCGGGTGCTCAGATAATTGCTGATAAATACCACGTGTACCGGCAAGTACAATGGGCTTTTGAAGATATTAGAAAGCAAGATTTGCAACCGGCCGCAGACGATATTTTAAACGATCCAGAACCCTGCTTTTAAAGGGTCAGGAAAAACTTTCCAAAGAAGAACTCGAGCAGATTACACAGATGCTATCTATTTCAAAGCCGTTAGCACAGGCTTACTATCTTCTACATGAGTTTAGAGCTGTTATGAAGTTGAAAACAAAGGAAGAGGCAAAATCCAAACTAAGTGCATGGTATATGCATGTTGGTGTTACAGAACTGGAAAGATTTAATAAATGTGTATGGCGTTGGGAATTTTGATAGATTTAGAAAAAGAATACTACATGTAATGAACAGTTAACTTTAATTATATGAAAAATGCAGGTAATGCTTTACCACTACCTGCACATATTTCATTAGTTTTGGTTGGCCCCACCCCAACATTTGACATAGAGCCAAAAATAACCGCCCCAGCCTCGCAAACTGAACGGTTATTTTCTTAACTAATCATTATGTGGGCTAACCGTCTATCGGTAGCACCTTTTCTATGATTATATTAACATCAAATTTTCAATATGTCAAAATCTTTATTTAAAACAATCCCA
>JAQXLM010000103.1 GCA_029012125.1 Eubacteriaceae bacterium
GAGGTCTATGTAACTGAGGACGGTGCGGAAACCGATCTGGATCTGGGCCATTACGAAAGATTCATAGACGAGGATTTAAACAAGTATTCAAACCTTACCACCGGAAAAGTATACTGGAATGTTCTGAATAAGGAGCGCAGAGGAGAGTATCTGGGATCTACGGTACAGGTTATACCTCATATTACAAATGAAATCAAAGAGTTTGTCTATCGTGTAGGAAAACACAGCGATGCCGATGTAGTCATTACTGAAATAGGCGGAACCATAGGAGACATTGAATCACAGCCGTTCCTGGAAGCAGTTCGTCAGATTTCCCTGGAGGTAGGCAGTGAAAACAGTCTGTTCATTCATGTCACTCTGGTACCTTATCTTAGCGGTTCGGAAGAACACAAATCAAAGCCGACGCAGCATTCCGTAAAAGAACTGAGAGGAATGGGCATCAACCCGAATATTATAGTTCTTCGATCAGACAAACCTCTTGAAGAATCAATATTCCAGAAAATTTCCCTATTCTGCAATGTTAAACCGGATTGCGTATTAGAAAACAGAACTCTGCCTAATCTGTATGAAGCTCCCCTTATGCTGGAAAGTTCAAACTTTTCGTCCATAGTATGCAGAGAACTGAAGATAGATGCACCGAATCCTGACCTGAAGGATTGGGAGGATATGGTTGAAAGAATAAGAAACCGTTCAAAGGAAGTTCACATCGGTCTGGTAGGCAAATATGTAAAGCTTCACGACGCATATCTGTCAGTTGCAGAGGCCATGAGACATGCCGGATACTATCTGGACACTCATGTTAAAATACACTGGATTGATTCTGAAACAATTTCCACAGAAAATGTTAAGGAAGTGTTTGCCGGAATGGACGGTATTATCGTTCCCGGTGGTTTTGGAAACCGAGGAATAGAAGGAATGATCCTGTCAGCCGAGTATGCTCGTAAGAAAAAAGTGCCTTATCTGGGCATATGTCTGGGAATGCAGATTGCAGTAATCGAATTTGCAAGAAATGTTCTGAACATCAAAGATGCCAATTCCGGAGAATTTGATGAGCAGTGCGAGAATAAAGTAATCGATTTCATGCCCGGCCAGAGCGATGAAATCGATAAAGGCGGAACTCTGCGTCTGGGAAGCTATCCTTGCTGTATCAAGGAAGGAACAACGATGGAAAGCTGCTATCAGGCACCGATCATAAGTGAACGTCATCGCCATCGCTACGAGTTCAACAACAAATATCGGGAAAAGCTGACTTCAGCCGGTCTGATTATAAGCGGAACATCCCCTGATGAGAGGCTTGTTGAAACCGTGGAGGTCGGGGGTCATCCTTTCTATGTTGGAGTTCAGTTCCATCCTGAGTTTAAGAGCAGACCAAATCAGCCTCATCCACTGTTTAAGGGCTTTATCGCTGCGGCACTTAAAAACACAGAAAGATAGAGTTACGATAGTCGGACAATTATTGTCATTTTTTTAACATTTTTGATACAGAGGCATAGACACTAGAAAATCTCGGTAGTATAATAGTTCTATATCAATTTGATTAATTTACTGATTGGAGGAATGTAAATATGAATATTACCAACGACATCAGGTATATAGGCGTTAATGACCACAAGATTGACTTGTTTGAAGGTCAGTATGACGTTCCAAACGGTATGGCATATAATTCCTATGTTGTTCTTGATGACAAAATTGCCGTAATGGATACGGTTGACAGAAACTTTACACACGAGTGGCTGGACAATCTTGCAGGTGTACTGGGAGACAGAAAGCCTGATTATCTGATTGTGCAGCACATGGAACCGGATCATTCCGCAAATATTACTCAGTTTGCAAAAACATATCCGGATGCAACTATCGTTTCTTCAGCTAAAGCCTTTACAATGATGCAGAATTTCTTCGGCACAGATTTCAGCGACCGTCGCATAGTTGTAGGCGAAGGAGATACTCTGGAGCTGGGAAAGCATACTTTGAACTTTGTTACTGCACCTATGGTACACTGGCCTGAGGTTATCGTTACTTATGACAGCACAGATAAAGTCCTGTTCTCAGCTGACGGTTTCGGAAAATTCGGTGCACTGGATGTTGAAGAGGATTGGGCTTGTGAGGCAAGAAGATACTATTTCGGTATCGTAGGCAAATACGGCGCTCAGGTTCAGGCACTTCTGAAAAAGGCTGCAGCTCTTGATATTCAGACAATTTGTCCTCTACACGGACCGGTTCTGACTGAAAATCTGGGATACTATTTAGATCTGTACAACACATGGTCATCCTACGGAGTGGAGAGCGAGGGAATCGTAATCGCCTACACTTCAGTATACGGAAATACTAAGAAAGCAGTTGAACTGCTTGCTGAGAAGCTGACAAAGAACGGATGTCCTAAGGTAGTTTTGAATGACCTTGCACGTGTGGATATGGCAGAAGCAGTTGAAGACGCTTTCAGATACGGAAAAATTGTACTTGCAACAACTACATATAATGCAGACATTTTCCCATTCATGAGAGAATTCATCACTCACCTGACAGAGAGAGGATTTAAGAATAAGACAGTCGCTCTAATTGAAAACGGATCATGGGCTCCTCTCGCAGCAAAGACAATGCGTTCCATGCTGGAAAAATGCCAGAATCTGACATATACAGATACAACAGTAAAGATTCTGTCAGCTATGAACGATGA
>JAQXLM010000104.1 GCA_029012125.1 Eubacteriaceae bacterium
CCTTTCATTTCTTAAATCTGGAATTATTCTCGTGAGATTAATAGAATTACGCTATACTAATGTATGTTTTTTACCGAAATGAGGAATGTGTAGTTGCAAAAGCACAAATGTTTGAATAATTATTAGTGTTTTGCAACAAAATCACTCGACTTTCATGCTTTAGGACAGTTGACAGCAAAAAATCATGTGTTTATAATTACACTAAATTTTTTAAGAAAGGATGTGCATAAATCGAAATAAACTGTTTGATGAGTGTATCGTAAGCCTATGTCTGAGATACAAGAAGTGCAAGTGACAGTTCCCCTGTTATCCATTTCATTTATGGTATAACACTAACATTTGCACTGTGAAGTCTGAACATGCCTCCTATGTTCTTTCTTGAACATAGACGGTTACGAAAGACGATAAACATCTGCATCCAAGTGTGTCACTTCTTACACATATGGGTTATGCTAGATGATATTAAGAGTAGAAAAAGGAAGACAAATCATGAAGAAAGAAAGTATACAAAGAAGAATTAGTGCGATTATTCTGGTGATGCTTTTGGTTTTCTCCTCACTATCCCCTGTTGGCAGTGCAGCAGTATATGCAACAGAGAACGCCAACACAACAGATGCGGTGAAAACTAAAGCAACAACTTTCGCATCAGCGGATCCAACTACCGATCTCGCAGTTCCGGAAGGACAGGCAAGACTGCTGACCGGAGATGAAAACATAGCAGATGAAGATGCATTAGTCCTGACAATTGTAGGAGATGGTTTTACAGTTGATGAGCAGGATAAGTTTTTTGAATATGCACAGAATACTGCTGATTATATTATGAATACTTCCCCATGGGACGAATTCACAAAAAACGTAAAAATATACGGAATAGGAGTTGCCTCCAACGAATCAGGTGTCAGAGGCTCAACTGCAACCTCTGTAGCAGAAGCAGAGGCGGACACTCTTGATACATATTTCCAATCATCATACTGGATGTATGGTACAGAACGTATCGTATATATAGATGAATATGGTGAAGAAAAACTAAATGGACTTATGGCTAAATACTGTCCTGAATCAGAGTTCCAGATAATGCTGGTTAACTGTGAAAAACCCGGAGGCGCAGGTGGCTCTCAGTACTGCGTATTCTCCATTGATCCGGACGTCTACGAGTGTGCTGTACATGAATTAGGACACACTGTGGGAGATTTAGCAGATGAATACTGGGCAAGTACATATGCAACCGGAACCTATGCAAATATATCAACAGAATCTGACCCTGAAAAAGTATCCTGGTCAAGATTTATCGGTAAGAACGGCATAGGTGTATATGAACATTCCGGTAACGGTGCAGGTTATTATCGTCCAAGCCAGAACTGCAAGATGCAGTATCTTGGTGAAGATTATGAATTATGCGAAGTCTGCAAAGAGCAGATGAGAAAGAAAATCAGTGAATTTTCCAACATAGCCACTTTATCCTTCCAGACTTACGCTGATAAATTCTACGTAAATACCGACGGTACAGGAACTGACATGAGACAGTACTTCATTCTTCGTCAAGGTGCAAGTACAATTACCGGCGATCAGCTCAGCGAAGACGAGTTCACATTAACCTATACAGACGAACACGGTCAGACAGTAGATGGAATTCCAGATGAATACGGAAACTACACTATTACAGCAGAGTTTGCAGGTAATGATACCTATGATTCATGTTCCCTGGAAGCTGATTACTTTATAAGCTATCCAAACTTCATAGACCTTGATGTAGATTCAAAAACATATGATGGTAACCCAATCGACGTTGACTATTCAATATCCACATTGGAAGAAGGTACTTACGATGTAGAGGTTTCCTATACCGGAACGGTTGATAATGCTTACAGCGTTTCCTACGATAGCAACAAAGCACCTTACCTATCCGGTGATTATACGGTAACAGTTACAGCAAAAGACAAAACTACAGGTGAGATTCTAACACAGAAAAGCAAAGATTTCTCAATTGACAGGAAAGTAACTGCTATCACATACAATAATGATTATGAGTATCCGGGTGCTTCTCCTGATATCAATAACAAGACTTTTGTTATTGTCGGTGAAGGATTTACAGCAGCAGAGCAGGAAAAGTTTGAAGAATTGGCAAAACAGTTTGTGAACCGAATTCTCGACACAGAGCCTTTCAAAGAATTGCAGAGTTACTTCAACTTCTCATCTGTAGAAACAGTGTCAGAGAAATCCGGTATCGGTACAACTGCCGGCGGCACATATTTCTATGCATCATACGATGAAAACGGAACTATTGTTCCTGATTACTACGGAAGTGCGGCAGCAAGTTCGACTGCATACTATGACGTAGAGCCTTGGTATCAGAATGCCATTGTCATTGTAAATGACAGCAATGTGAAGGAGAGCGTTTCCAGCTATGACGACAGAATAATTTACTGTACTCCGGATGAGGCAGGAGCAGATTATGCTGCACGTGCAATTCTAAATTATCTGACTTACGAGGATAGCACATATGTGCCTCAGTCAGATGAAGAAAAAGCAGCGCAGAAAGCTGATCTTCTTGAATACTCCATTTACTATGAGTACGGTTTAGATTATTCTCCTATTTTATGCGATGCCTATAAAGCAGATTTTGTAGAAAACGGAAGTCCTGTAGATATCAAAGATTATATTCATACCTACATTGGAAGAACGGAAGTTCCATCTGATGTTATGGATTATAATATCGTTTACTATACAGACGATAACGGTTCTGTAGGAACAGAATTAAGCAAGGCTCCGTCAAAGGCAGGCACATACCATGCATTTGTAGAAACTGTAGCAAATGATGGATATGACTGGGGAGAAGAATATGATCACTATACTGAGCCTGCAAGAATAGTAGACCTGACAAGCATGGATCTAGGAGAAAGATACATCGCTAAATCAAGAAACTGGACTACATTCACAATCAAGCCTGCCGTAGTAGATGAGGAAGAACAGAAAAGACTGGAAAAGATTGAAAAAATCAAGAATGTTAAAGCAACAGTGACACTTAGCACTGCAGACGTTAAGCAGG
>JAQXLM010000105.1 GCA_029012125.1 Eubacteriaceae bacterium
CAGACAGGCATGCGGTTTTTCTGACAGATACCCTCAGTTTACTGAAAAGGGAGCAGTTGTTTTGGGAGTGAGCAAGGACTCTGTGGCATCTCATAAAAAGTTTGAGGAAAAGTACGGACTTGCCTTTACCCTTTTATCAGATACGGAACGCACAGTAATTGAGGCCTATGACGTTTGGAAGGAAAAGAAAAACTACGGCAAGGTTTCCATGGGCGTAGTAAGAACCACTTATCTGATTGATGAGGAGGGTGTTATCATCAAAGCCAACGATAAGGTTAAAACTGCAGATGATGCTGAGAAAATGCTACAGGTATTGAGCGAATGAGAATTATACTATCCCCGGCCAAAAAGATGAATAAAAACACTGACATACTGGCACCTATGGGGCTACCGCCGTTTATGGACAAAACCGGTGAAATTCTGGAATGGCTAAGAGGTCAGTCAAAAGACGAGCTGAAGGCTCTCTGGAAGTGCAACGATAAAATCGCCGATCAATATTTCCATAGAATTGAAAACATGGATTTGCACAACCAGCTTACGCCGGCGGTTTTAGCATATGAAGGGCTGGCGTATCAATATATGGCACCGGCAGTTTTTGAGGATGGGCACTTTGATTATGTGCAAAACCACTTAAGGATTCTGTCGGCTTTCTACGGTGTGCTTGCACCTATGGACGGAGTCAGTCCATATCGCTTGGAAATGCAGGCAAAAGCCGCAATCGGAGATGCAAAGAACCTTTACGATTTCTGGGGAGACAGCCTGTACCGCCAGGTGAAAGATGAGAGCGGTATAATAATTAATCTTGCATCAAAGGAATATTCCAAAGGCATTGAGAAGTACCTTACACCGGAAGATACTTTTATTACAGTTACATTCTGCGAAATGTCCGGAGACAGGCTTGTAACCAAGGGTACATATGCCAAAATGGCTCGCGGTGAGATGGTCAGATTCATGGCGGAAAACCGGATTGAAGTTCCTGAAGAAATAAAGGGATTCGATAGGCTGAGCTATGTTTATAGAGAAGATCTGTCGTCAGAAAAGGAGTATGTGTTCGAGAGGAGGTGACAGTATGGCATATAATGAGCTGGTTAAGAATTTCAAGCGCATACGTGACTATATGAGGGAATTCTATGTATATGGCTTCAAGAGCAGAGATGAATTTACCCAAAAGAGTGCACGTTCTTATGATGATGAACGCAGACGTCTTGAGAGCTGGCTCGGTGATTATATGCGCTTTCGTCAGACTCCTGAAGGAAAGAATGTTTTCCTTTCTATCGACAGCCGTTTGACCAGTCACAATCCTTTATTCAAAGCATGGAAGACCAAAAGCTTTACCGATGGTGATATAACTTTGCACTTTATAATCTTTGATATTCTCTCCGACCCGAAAATAAGTATGTCAATGGGAGAAATCACCGAAAAGATAGATGAGTACCTGGTATGTTTTTCAGAGCCGAGAACCTTTGATGAATCAACGGTCAGAAAAAAGCTTAAGGAATACGTGTCTCAGGGCATCATTGTCTCGGAAAAACGAGGAAAGGCGATGTACTATAGCAGAGCTGAGAGCACACCGCTACCTGATAAAAATACTCTCGATTTTTTCTCCGAGGTAGTTCCGTGCGGTGTAATCGGATCTTTTTTACTGGATAAATCAAAGAAGACTGACAGCCGTTTTGCTTTCAAACATCATTATATAACGGGTACGCTGGATAGTGAAATCCTTTGTTCACTGTTTTTGGCAATAAGAGAAAAACGCAGCGTGACCCTGGAAACAATGAACAGACATAAGGGTGCGATTACCGAAAAGCAGGTAGTTCCTCTGAAGGTGATGATAAGCGCTCAAAACGGACGCCAGTACCTCATGTCATATTCACCCGAATCCAGGCGGATTTCTTCTATCAGAACGGACAATATCATTTCTGTTAAGGCGGAGGAGGTAAGTGATAGCTTTGATGAACTGCAGGAGAAGCTTCAGAACATGCTGCCGCATCTGTGGGGTGTAAGCACAGAAGGCCGATCAGGCGACAGAATGGAGCATGTGGAGTTTACCATCCGTTATTCTGACCATGAGCAGCACATTCCCAATAG
>JAQXLM010000106.1 GCA_029012125.1 Eubacteriaceae bacterium
CTCACCTGGTTCAATCTTTCCACCGGGAAACTCCCAGCCGTCCTTAAACTCACCATATCCCCGCTGTGTAATAAAAACTTTATCCTCCTTAACAATAATTGCTGCAACAACCTCTATTGTCTTCATTTACCCTGCCTCCGCAGCTATATTTCCTCGAGTCCCAGGCTTTTCAGATACTGATAGGTACCCTCATAATACTCTGGCAAGCGTGTACTATCCTCCCAGAAGCCACTTAGATTCTTATGTCCGTTTCCTTCCGGAACACATATCACCATCCCTGCTCTAGCACGCGTAAGCAATACTCTGTACGCATTTAGCATATACTTCATCAGTTCTTGCTTACTTTCATTGGTAGGCAATACCTCAATCCATTTCGTCTGTCTGTTAAACCGATAGAAGCGCCATTTGCCGTCCTCATATCTCATATCAGCATCCCAAAGCAAACATGTGTAATCCAATTCTAGTCCTTGAACCTGAATTTCTGTTGCTGCATCTTCCAGATAGTTCGAAGATCTTGTATCTACTTTATCTTCAAGAAACCAGTGAACTGCATTAGCATCTCCACTCTCTAGGACATGAATTCCAAGAGGCTTGTACCTCGCCGACTCTTTTGTTATTAATACTCCTGTTCTCTCAGTTCCTCTAACTTTTTCATGCAGCCATCGTTTCGCCTTTTCTATATCTCTGGTCAAAACAATAGGATACTTGTCCTTTATATCTCTATATATTGAGGCAGCTCTTTCATCCAGATCAAGCAAAGCGTGCACGAAAGCGGAAAGCTTCTCTGCCCTATATGACCTCAATGACACACCTAAATGCAGACTGTCTGCATAAGTCACGTTGCTGTTATGTTTTAAAAGCTCATTTACCTTTCCTTCTGCGTATTCCGGCTCTGTTAAGTGTGGTGAAATATAGACTTTCCAGTGTGTGAACTGTTCATTTAGCGCCTTGATCCATTCCGATATTCCTGCCTCGCCTGTGTTTATCTCCTGACCGCCTCCGACAAGACATACTATTGTCGCCCAGTCCTCTCTCTGATCTAGAGACCATATCAGAAATGCAGCTTCAGACATCGGAAAATTTGGAACCTTCAGTTTGTTACCATATGTTCCACCTCGTTTTAGATAGTCTGCCAGTCTCTTATGGGTCCATGAGCGCTGAGCCTCATCAAAAATTGCGACATGCTCTACCTCACCGAATCCAGCGTCCTTCATTTTTACAGCCTTTTCAGGATCAATTTCAAGGACTCCATTTTCGACAGGATTCTTGATCTTAGCCAACATGTTATCTCTATATCGATGAATAATCTGAATGAACTTACCCACTTCTCTTCTGGAATCCGTAATCTTCTTTGATTCACCTCTTGCCCTGCACTTTTCATAATTGTCTTTGGCAAGAGCTTCGTTAAGTACTGCGACTAGTGGTCCATTTCCAGATAGATAAACTGCCTCTTCATCAATTACAGGTGTATCTGAGCCCTGATACGTCTGCTTTACAGCCACATCAAGTCCTACTAATGTTTTGCCAGCTCCCGGAACACCTGTAACAAAACATATACTCTTTTCCCTGTTATCTTTACTCTTTCTAATTACATCAAGTATGTAAGAGATTGTACGATCTGTCGTAATCTTGTCCGCCTCATGTCTTGTAATATCTTCTACTGAATGACTCTCATACAAAGTTCTTGCAGCCTCAATTATCGTCGGTGTCGGTGCATATGGACTTATTATCCAGTTCTTATTAACCGGTTCTTCATCTGGAAATGTGTCAAGAACATCCTTAATAAGGTTTGCTATTCCTTCTTCACCGGTTACAAGTGGATTTACAACTCTATCGTCATACACTGATTTCTGAATGGTTGACGATGAGCTCCTATATCTTGTTGCAATGAGAACAGGAACAATTACCTTGTCCTCACTAAATTTGTGGAAGTTTTTCAAATCCAGTGCATAATCGAGAACCTGATCAATATCATTTTCTATTATTCTGGTTTCACCAACTTTAAACTCAAGGCAAAATATAATTCCGTTCAAAAGAAGTACAACGTCTACTCTTTTTCCCAAACGGGGAATATCGTATTCAAATACAATGCGCCCTCCCAATCCTTGCCAAGTACGGAGAACTTTCTGCAGTATTTTTATTTCCTGCATCCATGCATCTCTTGTGGTTGTCAGGGCGTCTCCATGGTATTTTTCACATAACACACCGAATATAGATTCACAATCTCTATTAATAAATGTATCGAGTTCACTTTCATACAAGCAACGCGTATTATTCATGCTGATTCTCTCCTGTAATATCATTCTTCCTATACCACTATTTGATACAGACGGGGGTTTTCTTTGCAACTATAACATTAACCCATCTGAGATCACGACCGTTAAGATTGTCTCCTGTAATCCATACGTTCATTTCATTTATGTCAATATCATCTCTTACTACCTCTACCAGGTTATAAACGCTTTGTTCAGTTGCGCATGTAAAATGACGTTCCTTCTCATCAATGTAGTCACTCTCACCATACTTGAAACATGTATATAGAATTCCGCCAGGCTTCAAAGCCCTAATAACCTTTGGAAGTGTTTCATTTAGCTGATCTCGTGACAGGTGGTGAAGGGATGAACACGCCCATATTCCTTCAAAAGCATTGTCGTAATCCAGGTCATGAAACATCAGGCATCTTACAGAAAGCCCTGTGTAGTCGGAAGCAATTCTGCACAGCTCCGGTGACCCATCGAGTGCAGTTACGGTATAACCCATTCCAATGAAGGTTTTGCTGTCCCTTCCGGAGCCGCAACCAAGGTCAAGGATTCTTCCCTTAGCAGGAATTTTTCTCACAAAGACATCCAGAACGTTACTCATATCTACTTCAGCAGTCTTCTGCGCATACTCTTCAGCGTTATCTATGTAATATTGTAATGTCTTATCCTGCTTATTCATAATTCCACACCCTAAATCCCATGTTTTTTGCAGAATCATAGGACGGTCTTAATATGTTAGAAAGTTGCTCAGTAAAACGGGACTGGTCAAGTTCCGCACTGTACAGTCTGTATCTTATCTCATCATTATTCACATGCTCTTTGATGCAATCGTTTGCAGCCTTCTGCAGCTGCTTAATTTCATCATATTTACGAACCGTCTGATGCGCTCTATACTCCGCAGCAGCCAGACGTGGAAAATACATGTCCCAGTCCGGAAGGTTGTTACTTTTGGAACTGTTGACGGTTTTCGTAGTAGGTATCAGGTTCCACAGTTCATCATGAGCCACATATGACCATGGAACAAAATGATCAATCGAAACATCATCAATTGTCATTACGCTTCCTGTATAAATGTTTCGGATTTCTGTCACTTCTATTACTGACTTCCAGTATTTCTTTACTTTCTCTAATTTTCTTTCCTGAGGTGCAGACAGTTTATCTGCGATACCGGGCACACTTGGGTTTCTCTTCTGCAGATAGTGAATAAGACTGAGTTCCATCCAGCCTCTGATAATTTCTATGTTCTGCAGAAGATACTCTACCCAGAGAGGATCTATTTCTATTTCAGAGCTTGTGCCGTTGATTGCTGTGAAATAGTACATCAATCTTTTGTTGGTATTTATCTTACGCGCGAGCACTTCAGGACTTCCGTACCATTCCTTACGGTTGATATCTATATCATAAAAAGGTGCCTGCAGACGATACGGAACATTTTTAATCAGTTCCTTCTTATATCTGATTACTGTTCGGTCTTCGCTGCTTCTCAGATAAGCAAGCAGTTTATCCCTGTTCTCGGATGGAATAAAGTCCTCCTTGTCGTAGATATATTTTACTACCTCTTCAAGGTTATCCTTGCTTCCGTTCGGACCAAGCTGTAGATGATATGCTGTAACCATATACCACGCATCTGCTATCATCTCATTGAGAATATCATCAAATGTAATACGGCTTTTTCCATCCTCTAGATTCTTCATTATCCCCTTAAACCAGAAGAACTTGTAGCAGTTGGTGGTATTATCAAAGAGCCTGCTGAAATATCCGATATTCAGTTGTGAAGATTGTGGCAAATTCATACGAGTCTCCTCACTATAGAACATATGTGTTTTCGCCTGTAATAAAAGATATATACATTATAATGTTAAAATGGTAAATTGTACATTTCAATTATCAGTTAAAATAATAACATGTATTCTCTCATCGACATTATGCGTAAAAATGTGATAATTATCACCCTTTTCTACCCGTCAATGATTTTCCAACAACAAAAACGCCGACCAGCATTTCTGCAATTGAAATTACCAATAATAAGCCGGAAATAAAGTCTTTGACATGACTGCATGAATCCATCCCATATATAAGTAACCTCAACTGTATGTTTATATGTTTTTATCATCATCTTTTGTAATCTCTCGGATAACTCTGCATGGATTTCCAACGGCTACACAATTTGCGGGAATATCTTTTACAACAACACTTCCGGCACCTATTACACAGTTATCACCAATTGTAACACCGGGACATACCAGTACCCCTGCGCCAAACCATACGTTATTCCCAACAGAAATAGGTTTGAATATCTGATAACCTAGTTTTCGTCTTTCCGGATCAGTTGGATGTTGTGCTGTAACGAATGTGCAGTCTGGACCAATTAATACATCATCACCAAATTGGATCCTACCTCCATCTATCAATTTGCAGTTATAATTTGCAAAAAAGTTATCTCCCAAGGTAATGTATTCACCATATTCACAGATAAACGGTGATTTTATATAAAATCTACCACGAGTGTTTTTTATTAGTTGATGTAAAATCTCTTCTCTTTTCTCAGTATTCTGAGGTGAGGTATGGTTCAGTTCAAAACATAACGCTTCAGCATGATCTCTTTGTTTTTTTAAATCTATATCCCCACGAATAAACTCCATACCTGCCAAAGCTTTCTCTTTTTCAGTCATCTTTTCTACCTCCACAAATTCCCATTTACACTTTCATTATAATTCCCATTTGCTGTTCCGACAACGTAAATCTTTCGGCATCAAAAGAATCGCTGCTTGCTAACTCTACCACTCTCACCTGGTCAAAGGAGCCAGTGACCTCCCGTTTCTAAGTATTAAAATAGCCCCAGGCGTTAGCCTGAGGCATGTAATTGCTTTATATCTCAATATGAGCTATGTGATTTTTGAAAGGCAATATCAATCAGTGCCTTCAAGTATACCATGATAGTCATTCACTATTTTTTCCATCGTAACAGACTTCATGCTGGATATTATATCTTCTTTAAGGATGTCATATGTCCGATCAAGCACACTTCCTATATTTCTGCCAACCGGGCAAAATGGAGATGGTGTAGAATGAATACCTATCATTTTCTCAATTGCCTTCGGATCTACCGCTGAACAGATACGGTACAGGGAAATATCCTGAAGTGGAACCGCGAGCGTTGCTCCGCCCGTTCCAAATTTAACCTCTATTATTCCGTCTTTCTTCATTGCGCTTACAATATTTCTGATTGTAACAGGATTACACCCTGTGGACAGCGAAAGCAGTTCACTTGTTACTTTCTTATCTTCACCGTATTCATTTATGAATATAAGGCAATGAACTGCAATAGAGCACTTATTACTGATATGCATATTTTTTATCCTCCGTTTTTCATCTTAACATAATATTCATGCGGTGTAAATATTGACACTACACCTTGATTGAGTTACAATAATTCAGGTGATGTAGTTTTATTTTTTACACCAAAAGGAGAATCAACATGAAACAGTATCAGATTATATTCAGCCCAACCGGCGGAACAGAAAAAGTCGCAAATGCAATTACACAGAACTGGTCTCAAGTAGACACGATAGATTTATCCATTCCGGATATTAATTTTGCAGATATATCATTTGAGAGTGACTCTCTTGTACTAATTACAATGCCATCTTTTGGCGGTTTAGCCCCTCAGCTTGCTTTGGATCGTCTGTCTATGCTAAAGGGAAACGGAGCATTATGCGTTATTGCTGCAGTATATGGAAACCGTGCATATGAAGATACTCTCGTCCAGATGAAAGATTATGCTCAGAATGCCGGATTTAGAGTAATTGCTGCCATATCTGCTGTAGCAGAACATTCCATCATACATGAGTATGCGGCTGGAAGACCTAACAAAGATGATTGCACAGTCCTTGCAAAATTCGGCGAGCAGATTCTGGAAAAAGTATCTGCAGGTGTTTTTTCCACACCATCTGTTCCCGGTAACAGACCATACAAAAAAGCCGGAGCCGGAATGATTCCAAAAGCTGGTTCTGCCTGCACATCTTGCGGACAGTGCGCGCTGAAATGTCCTGCAAGTGCCATCTCTGCAGATAACCTGAAAGTTTCAGACAAAAGTAAATGCATATCATGTATGCGATGTGTGTCCGTATGTCCGGCTCACGCCAGAAAAGTCAGCAGTCTTATGACTTCTATTGCTGCTGCCGCGATTAAAAAAGCCTGCTCTGTCAAAAAAGAAAATGAATTATTTATTTAAAAGTATATCGTTAATAACACAGCAATTCCCTCTCAATCTGATTATGATTATGAGGGAATT
>JAQXLM010000107.1 GCA_029012125.1 Eubacteriaceae bacterium
TCCTCCCCAGGATCGTCTCCTACTGAATTCTCTCCGGGATCCTCCGGTTCTTCTGCAGGGTCATCAGCGGGTTCACCTACGGGCTCATCTGAAGTATTGTCCCCATCTTCAATTATGTCATCAGGCTTATCCTTGTCGTCAGGCTTATATTCCTCCTTGACCGGCTTTTCGTCCCGTTTCTTTTCTTCGATTTTTTCTTCCCTTTTCTTCTCCTCCAGGAGATATTGTTGTTCCTGTTCCTCAGTTAAATTATACTTCTCACCGGTAAGGGCAATATATGAACGTTTGTCATTTACTCCGTCCAAAGGGTAAGCTCCGTGATCCTCAGTACCGGATTTGATGAAAAGGGCACTGCCGAGTATAACTGCAAAAAGAGCTATCCCAATAATAATCAATATTCTGTTTTTTGAAATAAACTCTTTTGCTTTCATTTGCTATTTCCTCTCGTATAGCGCTTTGCCTTCTTTGAACAGACTCATGCTGTCCATAGCCAGAAGAGCTCTTTCCGTTGACATCAGATCCGTTTCTTTATCATCTGTTTCAAGAGTATGGGCAAAGCCGCCCTCATCGTTTCTGTAAAGAATAAGGCTGTCTCCAAGACTCACATCGTTCTTAACAAATCGGGAATCCCCAAATACATCTATCTTTAACTGTGATAATGCAATAATTGCCTCAGCTGTTGATTCGCAGCTGCCAAAAGTGCCATCTTCATCCTGTAGTTTTGAGAGCTGCTCGACTCCCTGATCTGATAGGGCTTTGATATCTTCACGGTCAGTGTACAGTGACAGACCGACAAGGGACATTGACAGATAGTCTGTATCCTTTTTCCCACTATCAATGAAGCTTTTCACTTCTTTCTTAAGATAATTCAAGTATGCCTCTTCATTGTCCAACTTGACTCCGGCAATATTTGCCGCAACCAGCGTATATGCAACGGCTGTCATTCCCTGGTCAGTGATTTCTTTGTAGTTGTCCATAGACTTAGTAATATCATAACCTTCAATATCCGTTGGATCCTTGCCGATTGACACTACTCCGATTGTTGCTCTGGCATAATCTGAATAGTATTTGTCGTGGATTTTTCCTTCTTCAGACTTTACCTTTGCTCTCACATTGTCATAGTACAGGCTAACAAAGTCTTCATCCACATCTAAACCGCTCATGGCAAGGGCTCTCATTAACCAGTCCCCTCCCACAGAGCCAATTCCCGGCTCCTCAACTTGCTGTACAATGTATTCTACTGTTTCCTGCTTTACCTTATCCAGGTTTTCACTAAGCTTTACCTGTCCGCAGCTGCTAAGCGTCAGCATCATAACGGCGATTAAAGATAAAGCGATGATTTTTCTTGCTTTTTTCATCTTTCTTTTTCTCCATTTTCGATTCTTTGAGAGCAGTAAGCATTAGCCCTCGCTCTTCCTCACTTATTTCTATGGGACTGTAGGCAGCTTTATTACCTAATTCCCTTACCTTATGGTTAATCGGAAGTTTTTTATCCTCCAGATACTTGAATATTGCACATACGGCAAGCTTTGGCTCACCTTTCTTGAACAGCCTGTTTCTCTTTATGCTTTCCCTAATCATCATTGCCAGCTTTCGAAGAAGTCCGATAGCAAGAATCAGGAGAATTATCAGAAGAAGGGTTATTATAATAAGGCCTATCGGAAGACTTTCCGAGCTCTCTTCTTCCGCTTCTTCTATTGTTAAGCTGTTGTTCTGATTATTCTTATTGCTGTCAAGGGGCCTGATCAAAGTGTTATTGGAAATACCGATTGACATGTCAGCTTCTTCCATTATGCCTTCGTAGGAAGGGCAGACTTCGATTGGCACAAAACCTGTTCCGTCAATATATATTTCAACCCATGCATGAGCATTTTCCCTGGAAATGCTGATTGGCTGATAAGCCTCCCCATTCTTAACATCATCAGGAGTTATCAGATAGCCTTCCACATATCTTGCCGGTATGCCATAGTACCTGAACATCATGGTTGCTGCTGTAGCATAATGGATGTCGTAACCCTTCTTGCTTTCCATGAATTTCTTCAAAACGTCTTCAGTCGTCTTATCATCATTCCTGTTTCCCAGGTTTTCCGTATAAACAAACTTATCGTTTAAATACTTTCTGACAGCTCTTATTGCAGTCTTATAGTCGATATGACCTTTGGACTGATTTCCTGCTTTTCCTATGTTATTCTTTAGCAGCAGGTACTCTTCTTCGCTGAGATAGGTGTATTTATCATATACAAGAGCGTTGTAATGACTCTCATCAATCAGATAGCGGCCAAGCTGCGAGACATCACTTTCCTTAGTATCATCCCCTGATATGCCGGCAAGATCTGCCTGAGTGAACACTCTTGACGCTATGTCGGTCCACTTTCTTACGGAGTTATCCGTGGTAGTATAACTGTAGCTTTTCAATCGTGCACCATTGGATGGTGTGATAAAGCTTCCGCTTCGGCTTTTACTGTCCTGTATCCCTTCTGAGGTAATTTCATAAGGGACATAAGCATATCTTTTGTCCGCGTCTTTTACCTTTATTTCTACAGTGTTTTCTTCTTTTGCACTGTCCTTTTCTTTTTCAGGAGCGGTTATGGAATTAGCCTGTCCTAGCTGACCCAGCGAATTAAATCCATCTTGCTGCAGCCAGTAGAACAGCTCTCTGTTTTCATAATGAGAAGATTCCGGCAAAGCCTGCCAGCGGTTTTTCATATACTGTTCACCGATAAATCCACGAAGATACATGGATTGGGGTTTTCCCATTATGATTTCAAGAGCCACATCGCTGCTGTCATCTCGCTGTCTCTGTGTAAGATCACCGCTCTTAAGCGGATTTGCCCCATAGTAGAGTTCATGGAACATCTGCTGTATTGCTGCGTTTATTTCCTGAACTGCCTTCGGTTTGGCAATGGCCTTGTTTACTCCCGGTGCGCTTGCCACTCCAAGAGTCAGAATTGCAACTGCGGCTATGAAGGCTGCACCCTTCCAAAAACCTTTTCCTGACCACTTAATATAGCTTATGACCATAAGAAATCCTGCAATCAGAATTGCCACCGTGGTTTTCTTCACCTTAAGTGCCAACACTGCCTGAGGCAGCATAAGGATTATCAACAGTACCACTACCGGCCAGAGTCTATTACTTTTTATCAGACAATATACCAGCAGCGCAAGCAGTAAAAAGATTACAGCTAAGAAAAAACCGTTTCCGTCACCGGCTCCGCTCAGTTTTTCCAGCAAAATATAATTGTTCTTTCCAAGAACATCTGCCACCGCATTCCAGGTATATATAAGCCCGCTTCCGACTCCTCCTGCAGGAATTTCCCATATTTTCAGAGAAAAGTCCAGGGAATCTGCCAGCCATCTCAATATTCCATAGGCAAAAAATACGGATAGAGCAAGCTGCGGCAGTATTTCGTTCTTTTTATTCAAAGTTTTCTGTTCTGTAAATTTCAACTTGTCCATAATTCAGAAGTCTTTCCGTATCATTCTCTGCGTTCTCGCTTTCACTGAAGTACAGATATGTGCTGAAGTTTTTCTCAGCGTCTGATTCAACATATCTTCCTACAGTAGAAAGGGGATCTTCTCTGTAAGGACTGCCAAGAAGTCCGGGAAGTGCATTGTATATGTCATCCAGATTATCAATTCTAAATACCTGGAACTGTTCAATATCGTAGTTGTACCATCCGATTGCATGGTGAATTTCATGTTTGATTGCTGTTGCCGATAATGACACAAACAATTCAGTCATTTTGTCCTTTGTCGCCTCACTCAGCTGCTGTCCCTGAGGCAGACTTTTGTCGCAGATAATCATAAGGCTGTTTTCTACCGGGTGACTCAGCTCTCGCACCACTATGTCATCCATTTTGCAGGAGAGCTTCCAGTGAATCGCCTTAGGGCTGTCCCCCGGCATGTAATCTTTGATGCCAAAGGTTTCACTTATATCGCTGCCCTTCTGATTGACTGAATACTTGTAGCTTTCCATATTGTATCTGTCAAGGCTGTCACTATCAAGTGGAAGCTGATTCATTGAAGGGAAAACATAACATGAAGTTTCCTCATGAAGGCTCTGTTTCCTTTGAAATATGCCGAGAGGGTCAGATATAATAACCTCATATGCGCTTACTTCAACACAGCCGCAGTATTGTGGTAATATGGAAAAATCTATGGTGGATGATGATTTCGGCATCAGGGAGAGGTTCTTGCTCAGAGTAGCCTCTTCACCTGTCAGCTTATTAACCGCTTCAAGGTTGCATCGTCCATTCACGATGAGCATCATGCTTTTGTTTTCAACAGTAAGGCACAGCTTTGCTTCCATTCTCTTCCGGCCTTCCTTTTCACCGGACAGGGTAATTTTGACTTTGTCTGTTGACCCTCCTACCAGTGCCAATGCCAGACCTGCATAGAATATCATGGCAATACCAACCAGTCCGGCATAAGAAATATCCGTAGCAAAATATCCGATTATGCAGAGTGTGAATACAACAGAATAAATGATTTTTTCCTTTTTCAAAGCTATCACTCTCTCCGTTTACTAATCAATCTTTGGTGCTTTATTTGCTTCCAGTATTTCATTGAGGATTTCGTCTGCACCTGAATTGGATAAGGCAGCTTTAGGGTGAAGAATCAGACGATGTCTGCAGATATCGTCAAACAGCTCACTTATATCTTCCGGTACAACATAATCTCTTCCTTCAACAAAAGCCTTAGCCTTTGCCATGTTGCGAAGTGCAAGTGCACCTCTTGGGCTGACTCCAAGTCTGATTAGCGGATGATTTCTTGTCGCTTCAACCAAAGTGGTAATATATGTGTAGATTTTATCGTCTACATATACGGATTTCACCTTATCCTTCATTTCCATAACCTCTTCACCGGTAACAACCTCGTTTATTGTTGTAAGAGGATCGACGATTTCTCTATCCTTCAGGATATCAATCTGAGCCTGAAAATCAGGATAACCCATTGACAGCTTAATCATAAATCTGTCCAGCTGAGCCTCAGGAAGTGGTTGTGTTCCTGCAGTTCCAAGAGGGTTCTGTGTTGCCATAACAATGAAAGGCTGCGGCAGCTGATGAGTTTCACCGTCAACAGTTACGCGACCCTCCTGCATCACTTCAAGCAATGCAGATTGTGTTTTGCTTGATGTTCTGTTTATTTCATCGGCAAGGAAGAAATTGCACATGACCGCACCGGCAACATATTCAAATTTCTGCGTTTCCTTATTATACATTGAGAAACCGGTGATGTCCGAAGGAACTACGTCCGGAGTAAACTGCACACGATTGAACTTCATTCCCATAGCTTTACTGAAAGCCAGAGCCAAGGTTGTTTTACCTACTCCCGGAATATCTTCCAGCAAAACATGACCGTCGGCCAGCATTGCCGTCAGTACCTTCTCAACTATGGCGTCTTTTCCAACGATGGCTTTGCCGATTTCTTTCTTTATCAATTCAATTTTATCGTTCATATCCTGGTTCCTCCATCGTTTAATAATCTAATACAAACATCCACTGAATCTTCTCTCCCCCTGACAGCTTGTACTGTGAACAGCCATAGCTGGGAGTTTCGCCGTTTACAGTGTAGGTCCAGCCACTGGTCTTCCCGCCATCCTTTTCGTAAAGATAGTTGATGCCTTCTACATAATATGAATCATACCCGGGAGTGTAGGAATACTCAATCTGAATGTTCTTTTCCCGGCACACTCTGTCAACTACGTCAAAGACGGTTTCACCTTCTTCAATAGTACATTTTGTTTCTTCCAATATTACTCCGTCCTCGGGAATGTACTTCTCCAGTTCCGGCTTTGATAACTTTGATAGATCCTGGGAAAGGGCATCGCATCTGATTTCCACTGTAACACTTCTTTCGCCTAAGCCAAACAGGCCGCCTGAACCCTCACCCGTTCCCTGAATCTTGAATGTAAACAAAATTACAGCAGCAATCACAACTACTAAAATGGCAGCTGCTATTCTCTTTCTCTTTTTTTCTTTTACTCTCTTTTCAAAACTGCTATCCATAAATACCTCTTACTTATATATTCCGTATTTGATTTTGATGCGTTCCAGCTTGGTTATTATGCTCTCTCCAAACAGGAAGACGCAGATTGCTGCAGTTCCCGCATGCAGCATGTCATATGGCAAGCCCGAGATGTACAACGCCCTTAGGGCATCCAGGCTTAATGTCTCTCCTGTGTTGGCATTCATCGTCATTATCAGACTTGCAGCATTCATTATTCCGCCGTATATGATAAATGATGTGAAAAAGGTAAACAGCGAAATAGTCAGGCCGTCAATGGGAAGTCTCTTTTTCTGTACGACTACTCCGGCAATAAGGCCGACAGCTCCAAATACATAAAGTCTCCAGCCGAAAAAGGATTCGTCCTCTCCCGGGTAAATCATATAGCTTGCATAGGCCACAAGAAGGGCAAAGGCTATTGTCAGAACAGGTCCTACAATTACCTTGAAGCTTCTGGATTTCAGGCTGTCCATATTGCCCCTGTTAAATGCTAGTCCGGCAAGAAATCCCAGAAGTCCCCAGCAGAACATCTGCCATGGGGTCCAGGGTCCCTGTCCCATATAGAAGTTGCATACGAATCTGGATAATGCCCCAATCAGAAAGCCTGCCTCAGGTCCTAAGGATATTCCTCCGATGATAACCAGCGCAGTTCCGATTTGCACAGGTAAAACAATATGAAGGAATATATGTGCGCCCGCTGTCAATGCACTTACCATGGCCAGCAGTACAATTTCTCTGGCCTTCGGTTTTCTGGACTCAAATACCATGAAGAATGGTGCCATTGTCATGCAGAGAACTATGATGCTCAAAAGCATGTAAAGTTCCTTGGGAAGCACCAGCACGCCTAAAGCGATGACCAACGGTATTCCGATAAAAATCATCAGCGATGCAACATACAGTCTCTTTCGTTCCATGGCTTCTCTGCGGGTCAGTTCTCTTCCGTTTGAATCCACTGAGACACCTCCTCACATGTTACCAGATCGGTTCTCCACTTTCTCGTAACTTTGTTAGCCGCAGTTGTATAGAAGCTGTTGCCGGCAAAGAAATTCTTCGGCGTTTCCTCTGACACTATTTCCCCGTCAAAGAACATAGAGCATCTATCTGCGTATTGAGCACAAAACTCTATGTCGTGGCTTACCATGAAAATAGTTACACCTGCATCTACAAGCTTTCTCAGAATTCCTGCCAGGGTAATCTTGAAGAAAGGATCAAGTCCCTTGGTAGGTTCATCTAACAGCAGTACTCTAGGTTCAAGCAGCAGTATTTTACCTAATGCCAGTCTCTGCTGCTCCCCTCCTGAAAGATCATATGGGTTCGCCTTACGCAAATGGGTGATTTCCATAAGCTCAAGCATTTTTTCAACATTATGTACTTTTTCTTCGTCGGAAAGAGACAGAGTAAGCATACCCTCAAAAAGCTCCTCCTCAACTGTAATCTCCGTAAATAAAGCCTGTGGATTCTGGGGCAGAAACGCAAGGCACCTGTCAAAAAGCTTATCCTCATAGCCTGCGCTTCCCACTTTTATGCCGTCAACCACTACGCTTCCCCGCTGAGCCTTCATAATTCCACTGATAAGTTTAAGTGTTGTACTCTTTCCGGTTCCGTTTCCTCCAAGGAGACAGTGCCAGGTTCCTTCTTTTACTTTAAGGGACAGTCCTCTTAGCACATCTCCGCTTTCCTTGTTATATCTGAACCACAGGTTTTTGAGAGATAATATGTCTTTTCCCGAGGTTTCCTTCGTGTTTGTCTTATTATCAGGTAATGTGTGAGCAGCCGGAATATCTTCCAAAAGCTCAGGATGTCCTTCAATAACCTCCTCCAGCTTGATTCTGCCCTCTCTTATGGTAAGGGGACTGTTCTCATTGCTGACGCACATTGGCTGGAAAATTCTCATAACAGAAGGCATGCCGTAATACATAGGGTGGCACATGCCGTTATCAAAGTCTGCAAGGTGATGGCCTATTCTTGCAGGACTGTCAAAGGCAATTATTTCCCCCTTGTCCATTACCATAACCCTGTCTGCCATAGGGAAAACATTCTCAAGGCAGTGTTCGGAAATGATTATTGTGGTTCCCAGATCTCTGTTTATTCTATAGATTGTCTGAAGAAAATCCTCCGCCGCAATTGGGTCAAGCTGGGATGCCGGCTCATCCAGAATGAGAATCTCCGGCTGCATTACCATAACCGATGCAAGATTAAGAAGCTGCTTCTGCCCTCCGGAAAGGGTGCTTACATCTCTTCTGAACCATCCCTGAATCCCGAAGTATCCTGTCATCTCCGCAACTCGTCTCTTGATTGTTTTGTTAGGTAATCCCAGATTTTCCAGACCGAAGGCAAGCTCATGCCATACCTTATCCGTTACCAGCTGGTTATCAGGATTCTGCTGAACGAAACCGATTTCTGATGTGCTCCTTCTCTGATCCAGATCTTCCATGGGAATTCCTCCGTAAAGAATTTCCCCTGTTCTGATTCCGTAAGGAGTCATGCTGTTTTTCAGGTGTCGCAGCAGTGTGCTCTTGCCACAGCCCGACTTTCCGCAAACAACTATGAATTCAGAGGGATTCACCTGAAAACTGATATTCTTAAGTGCCGGTTTATCAGCCAGCGGATATTTAAAACTCAAATCTTTTACTTCAATCTTTGCCATCTGTATTCTCCGTAAATATCAATTATTATCGGTGCCGACATCAAAGCCGCAAAAGCCGCTATGGTTATTATTCCTCCCGGTCCCGGCAATGCACCTTCAACCTTAGGATAGTAATACATCGTTGTATACCCTTTAGCACATCCGAATATGGCAATTGCTCCGGTCACTGCCATGAACACCATAAGCCCAATGTCTCTTCCTACGATTTTAAATAAATGAAAGCTGGTTCTTCCTCTCAATCCATAGCCTCTTGCCGCCATGGAATCAGCACTTTCAATGGATGCTTCGAGAGACCATGCCGTCAGAATAGAGACTTCCTTAGTCAGCTGCTTTACCTTCTTAACGGGGCCCTTCTCCATCTGCCGTCCCATGCATTTCTGTCCCATGCTGATTTCCTCAAAACGTTTCTTCAGCAAAGGTATGAATCTGAAAATCATGGAAATAATGAGGCCGAAAACAGGAGCTGACTTTCCGAACAGAAAAATGATTTTGTCAGATGTCATTACAGCATTAAAGCTTGAAAACCATATTATAACCGCCGAAATCATCACTGCTGCTGCAATGCCGTAAATCATGGCTTCCAGAGTAATTCTGTTACCGTTGATGTAGAACAGTACTGTCTCTCCGTTATGTGTAAACAGGGTATTCAGAATAGTCATGGCTATCAAAGTAGCAATTGCAATCATAATATTCTGTTTCGCTATCTGTGTCCCCCTCAGCAAATAAGAATATGTCAATCCCATTGCAAATGAAAGGCCCAGGAAAAAGGGAGACATTGAAAACATCGTAATGCCTATTACCAATACGTAGTACATAAGTCCCGCTACAGGGTGAAAACCTGCAAAAGTACTGGTGTCCCCAAATCCTTTTCTCTTAACTTTTACTTCTTTTTCTATATTTGGCATTCTGTTTCCTTCCAAAAAAAAGACCGCGATACTATCAGTATCACAGCCGTTTTCGTCATACATTGTTTTCCATTGCTTCACCCTAATGCACCGTCAGAGTAGTTCCACAATATAATCACGTGCAGGTCTTCTGGCTTAGAGTCATAATTCAACTACAATCCTTCTCGTTAAACAATGGACGCATCACGATGCTTTGTCAGTCAAAGCACCCCAGCACATAGTCGAACTCGTCATATACAGCGGCGGGACCGCGCAGGACTCCCACCTGCTTCCCTATTATTCTCATATCATCGCAATGAACTATGAAAAACACGCGAAAAGTTCTATTCATTTTGTCTAGATAATATGTTATTCCATTTTTTCTTTATTGTCAAGCATTCATTTGAATTTGAAATCCTTGTAATCTTTGTAAAATCAACCCTTTGCAAGGATTTCATCAAGCTGTCTAAAGGTAGTTAATATTCTGTCCTTATCGCCGCATTCTATTGTATAGGTCACATCATTTCTATGGCTGAACAAGCCCAGGATATACTCCCACGGAACGGTTCCCTGCCCCATAGCGAGGTGAAGATCATCATCGCCCGCATTGTCGTGGACATGTATGTGGTTAATATGATTTCTCAGTCCCTCTGCCCATTCCTTAGCTGTTGCATGGGAATAGCAGTTAGCGTGTCCCGCATCAAAGCATAATCCGAAGTCACTGCGATTTACCCTTTCTGTAACCTCTGCGAAAGGCTCCCACTTTCTGTCGAATACATTTTCCATCAAAACTTCCACATTCTGATTCTGTCCCTCTTCCATAAGCTCAAGGTAAAAGTCTGCCATACGTTCTGCCCATCCGATCAGGTAGTATGCGTCAGGATAGAAGCAGCTGTGGTAGACGATTTTCTTTGCACCCAATGCCTTCGCCCCTTCCAGAGCCTGAGAATATCTCTTCATTGTTACTTTCCTGATATCATCATCAAAGGTCATCGGGTTTAAATCAAGAAAAGGTCCGTGAATAATCAGATCATCTGTTCCTATATACTTTAGTCTTTTCTCGTATGATTTAATGGTTTCATCTAAACGGTCCAGATTATACGCAATGGAGAAGTCAATGCTCTCCACTCCTGCACCTGTCTTTTCAACCAGTTCTTTCATTTCCTCATCCGGAATCAGATGGCTAATATATATCATGATTTCATTCTCTCCTAATACGATATTGTCATATTTTGCGACAATAGACATTGTATCATATTTCTCCGCGAAAAAAAACCTGCCTTCCATAATTTTGGAAGACAGGTTAATCAAATCAAAATATATTCTATTTGTTGCTCAGGTAATCATCAATTCCTGCAGCTGCAGTTTTACCTGCACCCATAGCTTTGATTACAGTGGCAGCTCCTGTTACTGCGTCTCCACCTGCGAAGATACCTTCACGGTTAGTAGCCGCAGCATCGTCTGTGCCGATACCGCCCTTTGCGTTAGCTTCCAGCTTTTCGGTAGTGTCAAGGATCAAAGTATTCAGCTTTGTACCGATTGACATAATTACCATATCTACCGGAATTTCGAAATTGGAGCCTTCGATAGGGATAGGTCTTCTTCTGCCTGATGCATCAGGTTCACCTAATTCCATTTTAACGCATTCGATTGCTCTAACGTTTCCGTTTTCATCTCCAAGAATCTGAACAGGATTGTTAAGAACTTTGAAGATTACTCCTTCTTCCATAGCATGGTGAACTTCTTCAGCTCTTGCAGGAAGCTCATCAAGGCTACGACGATAGATAACGTATACTTCGCTTGCTCCCATACGCTTAGCGCATCTTGCTGCATCCATTGCTACGTTACCGCCACCAACGATTGCAATCTTATCTGCATGCTGGATAGGAGTGTCGTATTCAGGAAGATAAGCCTTCATCAGGTTGATACG
>JAQXLM010000108.1 GCA_029012125.1 Eubacteriaceae bacterium
GGCTTCCTTTTCTTTATGAATAGATAACCGCGAGCGTTCAAGTTACTGGCGGTTATTTTTTTTGTAAACGGACAAAGGTGCTTTTTATAATATGGATTTGTCCGCGGATTTTTGGTAAAACACGGACAGCTAGTGCAAAAAAGCGGACAAACGTCCGCATATGTAATATTATGTAAGAAAAATAGTCATTTTTTGCACGTTTTAAACCAAAAAGCGGACAGCCGCCCCAAAATCAGGAGAGACTGTCCGTTTTTAGTCTTTATATTTTTGTTGTTTGCTAGGCGCGTTATTTTACCGTTCTATATGCCTTGTATGAGTAGTCAGTGTAAACCTTTTCTCCGTCTATGGTCACAAAGGCGCGTACTTTGTAGTAGTACTTCTTTCCGGATTTAACCGCTGTGTTTATGTACTTGTCACTCTTTGATACACGAATTGGTTTCTTGCCGTAGCCGGTGTTTTTCTTGGTTGAACGATAGATCGCAACGCCTTCAAACTCAATGTCACTCGGGTTGGTCCAGGTGAGTTTTACTGCCTTCTTGCCAGACTTTGTTTTTACAATCTGGGAGCGAAGCTTGAACTTCATAGCCTTAATTGCTTCTTTCTGATCCTTGATGGCTTTTTCTGCATCCTCTTCTGACATGATTGCGTAGGTAGAGAAATGTCCCGTTGTAAAGGTGTATGTTCCGTCCGCGTTGAGCTGACCGTCAACCCTGTGCTTCAGACCGTTTTCATCGATGTATACGCATACCAGCTTCTTATTGGAAAGGGACTTCGGCACATTTACGGTAACGCTTACGCTGCCGCCGTTGAAGTCGGAAATCACCTTGCCGCTTGAAGTTACAACTTTAAGTTCAAAGCTTACTTCATCGGCTTCTTCTTTAACCTTTTCTGTTATGATGCTTACGGTTTCAGCCTTTCCTTCTGTTCCTGCCGCAGCCTGTGCCTGCTGTGCGATAGCCTCCGCAGTCTCGTTGTCCAGCTTGACCTCTGCAACATTGGTCTTGATGACTATGTCAGCATCAGTTTTTTCTGCGATTGCTCCAAGTGTTTCTGCAGGCAGCGTTACTTCTGCAGACTTTGTGCTTGCTGCCGCCGACTCATTCTTAGTCATTGCGCTGATTACGATTTCTTCGGACTTGTTTGCAACCGCCTTGTCCACTAGCTTATCTGCGGTGGTCTGATCCACCGTTGTTGTGGTCTCGCCGCCCTTGCTTACAGTGCTGCCGGTCATATCTGCCGTAGTAGTATCTCCCGCTTGGGTTACTTTATCGGTTGGCGTCGTTGGCAGACCGCCCGGGGTGCCAGGGGTCGGATTGCTTGTCTTTCTAACTACAGCATATGTGGAAAAGTGGCCTGTTGTAAATACAATACCCTGTCCTTCTACATATGTGGTAGGCATCTCCATCGGAACGCCGTCTTCTGTAAAGTATACAACCGTGTAGTCCTCAGGGTTTCCGCTGAGTTCAGTTTCAGATATTGTTACGTTCACCAAACCATCTGCATTGGTAACTGGGCTATTGCCACCTTCACTATCAGTAGCACTTATTTCATATATCTTTTCAATTTCCCAGCCATCCTCATTAAGTTGTGCTATATTTTTGTTTCCTGCTGTTATATCAAAATCTGTTACTTCGTTAACATCTATATCAATTTTTATATTGTTCTTCCCGTGAATATCAATCTTGCTTCCTCTGAAGTCTTTTGGACGAGATACATGGAAAACGATTGAATGCTGTTCCGGCGATTCAGTCTGATCAAACAGCACGGTATAATCCACATATGCGCCTATTTTCTTAGCTTTGTACGGTGCTCTCGCAGCTCCTTCAGACGGCATTTCGCTCCATGTGCCGTCTAAAAGTTCCTTAAACGAAGTCACCGTTTCGTCCAGATATGAGACATCGAATCCAGATACCGCTACTTCCTGATGGGCCATACAAGCTTCTCTCTCTTGTCCGTCATGTTGGCTTCCGATAGCCTCCCACCATCCGACTTCATTCATTTCATTTAAAGCACTCAGCCTCTGACCATTCTTGTCATACACATCGTAATAATAGGTGTACTTTACAATGAACTTATAGGATTTACCACTTTGATCAGTAATGGAATCTATTACATATCCCGGTTTCAGGTCTATATCAAATGCGCATACAAGGCCTTGACCGTCTTCGTTGAAGGTAGCGTGAGCCTTGTCAAAATATGCTACTCCGTCCTTAAGATTAAAGTCATCTGTAACCGGAGGGAAACCAAGTGCTTCATTAAGAATGTTATGTGCATCACGAATTGCTTTTACGCCTTTCGTTTCTCCTTCAATCTTTATAGTGGTACCGTTTCGTATCTCCATACGGGCTTCGCCACGAGTAGTGTTTTTGTTATTATTTTCTACTGCCAAGAAAGAAAGACGTATATTCTCATAGCCTATATATTTTCTCAGAGATACTTTAGTGGCTGTATAGGTTACTGTTACATCTTGTCCGTTATCATTTTTTGCTTTGAAAGTGAATGTTTCTTTTGTATCAGTTAACTCCAGAAAATCTTTTGGATCCAATAATTTCTCGAAGGCACCCCCTGTATTTCCGCTAAGTGAAGTTCCACCGTAATCAAAGCTGTACAGCTTCGTGGCATCTACCTTAAGAGTTGTCCCTTCTTCATGTAAAACATAAAAACTGTTTCTATCGGCACCCGCCGTCTGAGACATATCAGTATAGAAAACATAGTCTTCATAATCCCACTTTAAGCTGTCAAAGAATTCATTCAGGCCAATGCCTTCACCACTATCAGGCATATTAGGCAAATTTGAGCTTAAAACTATATTTCTACCCCTAAACTGATGATCGGAGTATCTGTAGTTTGTTCCAAGAACCCAAATATTTGTGGCTGTTCTACCGTCTACAGATACATCATTTAACTTCACCCTAAGCTTAGTACGATCAAAGTTTTCGTTGCTTGGTTGTTTTTCTGTCGGATTAATTTTCCATACCCAATATCCATCACAAGGTCCCTTTGGCTCGCTTGTAAAAGTGTCTGCTTCTATCACCAGCTCCGGCTGTTGAGCTTCAGTTCCGACTTTAGCAGCATCATCTTTTCTCATAACATAAAAGTTGTCGTAGCTTTTGCCGTTATAATGCATGAAATAGGTCGGCACTTCTGACCAAATCGGGTTCGGTGCAACCGGGACATATTTGCCATCATTGGTTTTTGTACCAAGAGTCCATTCTCTCCGGCGGTTAATTTCATCCCCGTTTTCTTCTTCTCCGCCGCCGGATATGTCATCTTCTCTTACATCAAAATATAAATCTGCGTATAGGTTTCCATACTTGATAGTAACCTTCCGTTCTCCTGCAACCTTAGGTACATAAGTAAATGTGCCATCCTTGTTTTTAACAATTTCGCCGTCTTTCTCATTCTCAACAAAAACATCATAGCCTGTTGTTACCTGTCTTCCCTGAAAAATCACCTTGATCGGCACATTAAACATACCATTTCCTACTTGGCCATCTCCCGGATAACAATCGTATTCATCACTTCGGATAAAAAGCTGAGGACCTTCTTCGCCCTGATTGTCATCTTCAATCCGTTCTAAGAAAAATCTCCTATCACATTTCATTTTTCCGTCCAAGAAAGCTGCAAGACGGAAATCGGCATCTCCTCCACCTCGTCTTCTAACTGTGACTATGACAGTACCATCTTCATCACCTACCGAAATGTCAAGATTATTACATGCTGGATTTTCGAAAGTTGCACCCGAAATATTTTCCACAATTTCTTTTCCATCATTGAGATAGTGGCGTACTAATGATGGTGTCAGAGTCATTTTTTCATCTTTTTGCAGATTAGACTTAAAGCCTACTACTTCTAAAGTGTAATATTCCCTTTCAACTCTGCACTCAATTATCGTGCTAAAAACTGGCTCTTGATTATTTCCAGCACTGTAAATATCCAGCCTAACAGGTACATCCTGGATTTGCGCATCTGCTGTAGCCGTAACTCTTATCGCTTTGTCATTTCCATCGACGGATTCGAGTTTTATCGGTCCATCTGGCTCTTTGTCTACAAGGGTCCACTTGGTTGTATAAGCTACATCAACATCATCCGTGCTGTCATTCTCCTTATTATATCTTACACACTGTGCTTTCGCAGTTAATGTAACTGATGAACCCGGAAGCATCATTGTGCAGTCATTCTCTGCAGACCAACTGCATGACCACTTTTCATCCACTACATTCACATTGATTTCTTTTGTAACCAGTGTATCATCAAAACCTTTGTGGGTAATCGTAAGTTTTGCTTCTCCCAATCCAACTGCATCAATGTCGTATCCGCTTTCATTAGTGCGTTTTGTAACCTTTACTGCGTTTGTATTGTTTGATGTAACACTTTGAATATCAAATTCAGCTTCCTCACTGTTTCCATTTTCTCTTTTCTCTCCGGAAATCTTTGTGCCAATCCCATAACTATTATGAGGTAGCATGGTCTCTTTATTATTCAATTCATAGAAATAGCGGATTGGCAAATCATTTTCATCAATATAAAAATAGAACAGGTATGGAACTTCATTGTATTTTATATAAATCGGAAATGTTCCTGCCTTTTTAGGTACAAAGTCTAAGGTTCCATCCGAATTTTCTGTCACTGTGCCTACTGCATCATCTACTTTGACGGAATACTCGCCGTTCTCCAATTTTACCCCATCAAATTTGACAGTCATTGTATTAAGGAAAATTCCATTTCCCACTGTATTATTCTCATTTTCACTTGGATATGCAAACCACTTTCCTCCATGGAGCGTGAGACCCGTTTCCCCCTCCGCCCACGCCGTCCCCGGCATCATGGTCAGCACCATGCAAAGCGTCAGTAATATAGCAAAAACTTTCTTTCTCATGACTTCTATTTCCTTTTCCTTTCCAGTCCAAACTGCCGATAGAAGTTCGACTTTTTTGTATGTAGATATACTACACCCGTTAATATCTTGTGTCAATCGCATCAGGCTATTTACACAAGGTTTATTGGTCGTGTCAAATCCTCTAAAATAATTATATGGAGGCGATATAATTGAAAGAAGAATACCGCCCATTTTACGAAAAATTCGGTCTCAATGTGGTATATTACCGCAAGCGAAAAAGGCTTACCCAGCTTCAGCTTGCAGAGCTTGCCGATGTAGACCGTAGCCATATCAGCGCCATTGAGCTGGGAAAGGTCGGCGTTTCCTTTGATGTTATATTCAAGTTGAGCGAAGTTCTCGATTTGATTTTACCACCCGGCCTGAGCGGATTGTTATGCACGGTGCATAATGCAAAATTTCCCCATACAGCAAAACAGGAGGGCGGACTCAAACCGCTCTCCTGCTTTTTCATCTTTATTCAAATTTGATGCTTGCACTTATAAGTGCATATCAGACTATAGCTTTCCAATCTCATCCTTTGACAGACCAGTAATTTCTGCAATGGCATCATACGCCATGCCCTTAACTTTCATGGTTTGTGCCATCTTTAGGGTAGCAGATGCCATTCCTGCAGCCTCACCTCTGCGAAGTCCCTCTTCAAGTCCGTCATCATACCCGTCCAGTCTTGAGATTTCCATATCCTCTTCTCTTGTCAGCTCTCTGAATAACATCTCAATCAACTCCGTCCCGTATTTCTTCAAGAATTCAGGCAAAATCCCGTCTGTAATGCAATTTTTCATAACTTCGGCCATAGCAGTTCTGCCAAGCTGCCCGCCGTCCTGCAGGCTTCTGACTCTTTCCACGAATGTGCTATACTGTCTAAGAGTCTCACATTTCTTCAGGATTTCGCTGTTTTTGTTGTTATTAATATTATACACTCTGACTGTAAGTTGTAAAGAAAAATCTTCTTTGTTTTCTTCTCCTAGAAATGCGTCAGACAACTTCATTTCCTGATATTCAGGGAAGTCTTCCTTGCCGTCGTAGAAAACTACGAAGGTGGGACGAGGGATTCTGAGAAGTTTCTTGCGGTAGAGTTCGTCTATATTTATCATCCTCTGCAGCATGGTAGATATGTAGATAAGATCTCGCAGAGGCATGTTATTGCAGACGGTTGACTGGTGTTCTGCCAGCACTATAAATGTGTCCTCCATGATAAAAGCTACATCGTTTTTTAGAGTGCGGAAAACCACATCTTCTAGGGTGACAATCCTGATATCTGTTTCAGGACCGTAATTCGTATCAAAGAGCGCATTGTACACCTCAATGAGCTTGTCCTCTTCGCTGAAAAGGGTGCGAAAAACGCTGTCTTTGTAATTCCTATTGACCTTAGAGATTTGACCGGCCTCAAAGGCTTTAAAGGTCTGAGTTGCCTGGCTATTGTCTTCTTCTGTTTTCATTTTTGCTAGTCTCCTTTCTTTTGTCGGCGCATCTGACCTCATTTAATCACACTTTCCCTTTGCTTGAAGCCTTAGCTTCAATGTAATTAAATGTATAATATGGAGTATATTGAATATATCATAAATCAATTTCCAGTTCAAGGGAAGGCTACTCATCTCTCAGGAAAAAAGCGGGCAGTCGGCCGACACAATCTGTCGAACGGA
>JAQXLM010000109.1 GCA_029012125.1 Eubacteriaceae bacterium
ACCTACTGTGGCAGAAATCAAAACAGCAGAAACAAGAATCTTTACGTCGTCGTTTCTCGTTCTTTCCACCAGATGATTAAGAGCAGTCTCTAGGGATGCTCCCATATCGATTTCCCTGACTACAAGTCTGAACTCGTCAGAAATAGGTGGCTGCATGTCCTTTGCTATGCTGTCCATAGACTGCTGGAAAGTATAGCCTGCTCTAAGACTGTTACTCATTACCATAAGAGCATCACCAAGCTGCTTGTCAAAGACAGAATTCTTCTTCTTTTTAGCGTTAGAAACAAGCAAAGGCGGTACAATTATTCCTATAAGCATGATTCCTAAAGCAGAAATGACACTTAAACCAAATGCCAGTAAGAGAAGCGCAGGAACAAAGGCGACAATAACCCAGATTCTCAGGAATTCTTCCCCGCTTATTTTGATTCCGGCAGTGGCAAGCTCAGCTTCCAGTCTTTCACTGACAAATTTTAGTCCTGAATCCTTACGCTTCTGTTCTTTCTTTTCCTTTAGAACATTATTTCTTACGTCCTCAACGTCTACATCTCTTGCTATATTTTTAATTCTTCTTTTAACTGATGCATTTGCATTCTTTGAATCCAACAGGCTAAACAGACTATATACAGCAACTGCTCCACAAATCGCTATCAATATGTAGAATAAATATTTTATAGTCATCTTGTCTCTCCTTAGTTCTGGAACCAGTCATCACGTACAAGAATTCCCATAGCCTCAAGGTCATCCATGAAAGAAGGCCGAACACCTGATGCAACAAAGGAACCTTTTTGTTTACCTGTAGCATCGAGGCCTTCCTTGCGATACGTGTATATATCCTGAAGAGTAATTACATCTCCCTCCATACCTACAACTTCTGTAATGCTCACAACCTTACGGGAACCATCTCTCATTCTTGCCTGATGAACTATAATGTCAATAGCTGATGCGATCTGCTCTCTTATGGCTCTTACAGGCATCTCGATACCTCCCATAAGTACCATTGTTTCCAGTCTGGAAACCACATCTCTAGGAGAATTGGCGTGAGCAGTTGTAAGGGATCCGTCATGACCTGTATTCATAGCCTGAAGCATGTCCAGTGTTTCACCGGAACGAACTTCTCCTACAACTATACGGTCCGGCCTCATACGCAGTGCATTACGAACCAGATCTCTTATGGTAATCTGTCCTGTTCCCTCAATATTGGCAGGTCTGCTTTCCAGTGTGACAACATGTTCCTGTCTTAACTGTAATTCTGCAGCGTCTTCTATGGTTACTATACGTTCATCATCAGGGATGTATCCTGATAGAACACCAAGAAGAGTTGTCTTACCACTTCCTGTACCTCCACTTACAATTACATTGACTCTGCCCTTTACACAGGCTTCAAGAAAGCTCATCATTTTAGGTGATACTGACCCAAAGTTAACCAGATCACCTACGGAAAGAGGTTTCTTCGAGAACTTACGAATTGTAATAGTTGGTCCTGATAACGCTACAGGAGGTATTACTGCGTTTACACGGGAACCATCAGGAAGACGGGCATCCACCATAGGATTGGCTTCGTCTATCCTACGGCCTACGGAAGATACGATTCTGTTGATAACATTCATAACGTGTTCATTATCTATGAATGTTACTGGAGACAGTTTGATTCGTCCTCCCATTTCTACATATACTCTGTCAGGTCCGTTTACCATGATTTCTGTAATATCAGGATTGCGAAGCAGAGGCTCCAAAGGACCGAAGCCTGCTACATCATCGTAAACTTCTTCAACAAGTCTGATTCTCTCTGCCCTTGTTAAACTTAAATCTCTGCTGTCGATGATATTTTCAATCTGAGATTTATAATATGCTTCTTTTTCATCATCATCTCGAAAATCTTCTCTTTTATCGCGATTTACAGCTTCTATCATTCCGCTGTGAACTGTCTGCTTCAGAGCATAATATCCTTCGCTCTGCACGTTCTTTCCGGGAAGATCCCTGGATGAACGATTATCGGAAGATTCCTGCTGAGCAGCTTTCTGTTTTTCAAGACGCTCTAGTATACCCATCTATTTTATCCCTTCTTATTGTTCTTTCCGAACAATGATTTTTTTTCTTTTTTCTTTCCGGACTTTCCAGTATCAACTCTAACATCCTCTCCGCTGAGAAGACTTGCTGCAATTTCCTGAACTGCTACGCTGAGCTTGTTTGCAGGTGCATCTGTAACAAATGGAACTCCCTTGTTAAGGGCATTCACAGAAACCATATAGTCACTTGGAAGCTTGGCACGAATAGGCATCTGAAGAACCTTTTCAACGTCGGCCAGTGAAATAGATGTCATCTCCATTGCACGGTTTACAACTACCCACAGCTTATCTTTCTGCTGAAGTGAATCAAGAAGGTTCATTGAAATTCTTGAATTCTTAAGAATTGATACATCCAGGCCTGTAATGAACAGAACTGTGTTAGATGATTCAATAGCTGTCATAGTAATGTCGTTGAAAGCAGATACTGTATCTATGATTACGAAGTCATAGTATGAACGGATAGTACTGATGAGTCCCTGTACACGTTCTACTGTGATAACCTCAGCATATTCCGGGCTCTTTGGTGCACATAGCACATGAATTCCGCTGGAATGAATCATCATGTAGCTGCGGATTGTATCAATGTTCGGATTATATGTATCCTGAATCAGTTCAGCAATAGTGTCCTTTGGATCCAGATCCATGAACAGGGGCACATCTCCGAACTGAAGGTTAAGGTCGATAATGGCAACCTTCTTGCCCTTTTCGGCAAGAGCAGATGCAAGATTTACAGCAATAGTGGTCTTTCCAAGACCTGCCTTAGGGCTGAACAAAGTAATAACCTTGGAAGACCAGGCAATATCCTGCTTCTCTGACAGTGAACGTATTCTTAAACTTTCACTGTTATATACACCCTTTATATATTCTGCAAATCCTCCCGGTGTTTCACTTAATGTCGTTACATTATGCGCACCGATTTTCATGGCTGACTGCATAACATCCATATCCAGTCTGTCTGCAACCAGCACTACAAAACACTTAGGACGATATGCGATAATTCTTTCAGCCAGATTAATAGCGTCCATATCGTCTTCTGACATACTGATAACTACCATGTCAGGTGCC
>JAQXLM010000110.1 GCA_029012125.1 Eubacteriaceae bacterium
CAGCAGTACGGAGTGGAATGTGTATCGGCTCTGCACCACAATAAACGCAAGACCAACTACCACATCCACCTCATATTCAGCGAAAGGAAACTGCTTCCCGAACCTGACATCAAGATTGCTACCAGAAGCGTATTTTATGATGAAAAAGGGAAAAGGGTACGAACCAAGAAAGAAATCACAGACGAGAACAGGCAAATCCGAAAAGGCTGCACCGTTATCAAAAAGGGGGATGTTTACGAAAGCCATTTATTCACGACCAAAGATGAGCGTTTCAAAAGCGAAGCGTTTTTAGAGGAAATCAAAGGAGTTTACACGGAACTTATCAATTCCCACATTTCAGATCCCGAACAGCGACTGAAAGTGTTTGATAAGAACAGCGTGTATCTCCCCACAAAAAAGATAGGCAAGAACAACCCCAAGGCTGCCGAAATCGAAGCAGACAACACCGCAAGGCAGGAATGGAACAGAACGGCAGATTTGGCTCTTGTATCGGGCATTGAAGAAGCAAAGATACTGGAAATCAAGCAGACTGAAATCCACGACAAAGCCGGTCAGTCCATCCGTGAAAACGGTTGGCTTCCGAATCTGTTCAGAGGTATTGTAGGCAAGGCAAAGGAATTTCTGCAAGCCATTATCCGTGAAAAGGATATGCCGCCCAAGCCAGTCCTTGATATGGATATGGACGAGTTCCGTACAATGCAGACCCTTATGCTAAAGGTACAGAAACAGGCGAAAGCAATCAAAAAGATACAGGAGGTCACACTCCCGAATCTGCGACAGCAGCTTGCTGAAACAACGGGTATTTTCAAAGGCAAGGAACGAAAGGCTCTGGAAAAACAGATACAGCAGACTGAAGCCGAACTTGCTGAAAAGCTGGATAAACTCCCCGATATTCTGACCGATGACGGTTATCCTGATGTACAGGCATTTATGAAAACTTATCGCAAAGCAGAGGCTATTGTGACACAGTATAACCAAGACCTTGCAGAATGGGAGCAGACAGTCAAGAACGGACAGAAATCTGCCGAGAAACAGCACAGACCGCCCGAAAGACAAAGTGTGCGTAACAGGCTCAGACGGCTTCAGGAAGAGGGCAAACAGAACTCTCAGCCGAAGCAGAGAAAGAAATCCCAAGATAGGGACAGATAATCACGACATACGAAATCACTACCGCAGGGCGACCTGCCTTGCGGTCTTATATATATATGACCATAAGAAAACACCCTGCAAGATTATTGCGTCTTGCAGGGTGAATACATAATCATCTTAATTTTTCAGTGCAACTCCATTCTCATCACCAAGGACATCCCGAATCACATCGGTTACGGTATCCTGATGTTCGTTATAATAATAAGAATAATTTTTCTGATAACCTTCTTCCGCAGTGAACCAAGAAATTAAAAGTCCACCATCACTCTGTACATAGGTGTTGCCATCCAGTATCGGTTGCCACTTCTCCGGTGCACCAGTGGTTAGCAGCGGGCCAGTACTGAGATAAAATACATTGTTGTTTATGCGGAAATTCTCAGAAGCATTTGGGGAGACATGTCCCATATAGGCAGAACCTGCAGCTCCCTTAGTTTGCATATACCAGCCATAGCCTGTATACAGGAAATAGTTCCCTTCAATCAGCACATTCTCCATGCGGTGCCTACCATAGCCAATATCATCTTCTAAAGTGAAGAATATCTCGATTGGCATATCGTTGTAGGCGAACACATTCCGTGCATAAGTGATATTCCGCTGAATCACATCATAGCTTTCAAAGTTTTCGTTTCCGGTTACTGCAGGGTCCTCAGAGGGGTCCTGATTAGAAACCCCAGCATCATAACACTGATAGATAAAACAATCCGTCACCGAATAGTGATCGTAGTTGCCATCGCATTCCACGCCGTTGCCCATTATGGCTGGTTCTCCGTTGTCATAACGATAATACTGCGGCGAGCCACCAATCCACCCAATTTCGCAGAAGGAAACATCGTAGCCCATATCTCCGCCGAAAATACAATGTGCTCCTGTGTATTTTAAGCAAAGATTGTGGAACACTGTATCATCTGCAGGCAAAACAATATTCTGTCTTACCGCAAATTCGATACTATCAAAGACTTTACCCGGATTACCTGTATCACAGCGCAAATAAAGAGTTCCAACAACTTCTTCGGAATATTCACCGTAATCACAGGTGTCCATAACTGTGTACCGGAAAGGCGCACCATCATAAAGAATACTGTCTGCCTTAGAGAAGAACATCAAATCTTCTGTCAA
>JAQXLM010000111.1 GCA_029012125.1 Eubacteriaceae bacterium
TTTGAAGAATTAAGCTACAAGAATGCAGCTAAAATAATGAACAAAACCGAGTCCCAGATTACTAAACTGGTATACAGAGGAAAGCAGAACCTGAAGAATATTTTGGAAAGAGAAGGATTTACATATGAGAACGACTGACGAGAGGGTCCAGTGCATAATAGAGAGAACAGAGAAAAAGAAAAATGTCATGCACCAAAGACAACAGAGACTGGCAAGATGTGGTGCTTTTTCTTTATGTTTCGCCTTTATATGCTTTTTAAGCTATAAGCTGTCACTTCCAAATGAATTGCTTGAATACATGGATAATATTGACCTGTACGCAGCAAGCATCGTTAGAAGAAGCAACACGGTTGAATATGTGATAATTGGGGTGATTGCTTTTGCACTGGGAGTGTTTACTGAAATACTTTTATCCAAACTCAGCACCAGGAGCAAAAAGAACAGAGGCAGAAACGAGGAGGACCGCCGGTGATCAGTTTTGAAATAATTGACAATGTGTTTCAAATCAGTGTGCTGCTTATATGCTTTATGGCTTCTGCCATACTTGCAGCAAAGTATAAGAAACAGATATACATAGCGCTTTCCGGCGTGTACGGAAGTTTCATGATAGGGACTCTGTTCTACTGTCTCCACCTGATAATAATAGGTGGAACTCCCCATATTTCATATTGTGCTGAAATTTCATGGCTTGCATCATTTCTCTTTATGATGCAGATAATTCTTCAGCGTGCAGAGAGCAGACACAAGTCCTTTTCATGGAAAGCGGCTGCATGTGCTATCCTTGTGATGTGTTCTTCGTTGTATAATGAAATGCTTGGACCATCACTTATTTTTGTAATTGCCTTTACGGCAGTCAGTGGGATTTCAGTATTTGTATCTGTTCGTACAATTGAAGTGAACAGGAAAAACGGAGAAGCGGTATCTTGTTTGGATTATTTCATTCCCGGCATTATCTGTCTGGATATGATTCTATACTTTGTATCTTCATTTTACAGCGATTATACTCATTTCAACCTGTATTTTGCTGTAGATATTCTGATTACAGTATCTCTGGGTATGATGTTAATCTTTTATATTAGAGAGGAGAGACATGCCGGATGACGTATATTGAAAACATTTTTATTTGCCTGTCAGTTCCGATTCTGCTCTCTCTTCCTCTTATCGGAGCAAAAGAGAGAAAGTATGCATTCTTTTTATGTTTAGGTATGCTGCTGTGCCTGATAGCATCCTATTTCAACAGTTATTTCATCGCATACTATGGTGTGGATGCGACTACGGGAGCTATAGAAATAACACCGTTATGTGAGGAAATAATTAAATTTCTGCCTTTGATAATTTACATTTTGACTTTCGAGCCGAAATCCAGAGAAATTATGATTTGCTCCGTTGCTGTTGCCACAGGATTTGCTACGTTTGAAAATGTATGCTACATGACGGTAAACGGTGCAGAAAATCTGATGTTTCTTGCCATCAGAGGTTTATCTGCGGGAGCACTTCACATACTATGCGGAATAGCAATCGGAAAGGGACTGTCATTTGCATTTAATAAAAAGTGGCTGACCTACAGCGGAATAGTAGGAACTCTCGGTATGTGTATCACATTCCACGCGATTTACAACCTGCTGATTACAGCAAACAATACCCTATGGCAGGAAATCGGTTATATTTTCCCGTGCCTTCTGATTATTGTTTTCTGTATATTTACTAAAATCGTCTCGATAAACGGAAAAAAATAGCAAAAAACTGACAAAAAACTTCTGCCACAGGGTGGAAGTTTTTTCTTTTTTTTGCCTTTTATATAGTAAAAGGACAGTATAAGGAAATAGAGGCAGGTGATGAGTATTGGATTTAAATGAGCGTAAAATTTGCATTTTGAAGAGAACTGCAGAGATAAAGAAAAGCCGGCTTAGCAGAAAGGTTAAACTGTTGGGAACCGCAGGTGTTGCACTCACGGCTGCTTTAATGATTGCAATTTGTCAGAATGTATCTTTGAATGTGGGACAGATTCCTAACGGATACTGTTCCATGATAGTACAGGGTGATGCAAAGCCTGACACGGTTATTGCAATTACCGCATATTTTGCAGGAGTATTTGCAACTGCTATTCTCCTGAATTTCAGGTCAAACCGGCGGAGGAAAAAACAGAATGATTAAACCAAAAGCATTAAAAAAAGGAGACACCATCGGTGTGGTTTCCCCTGCAAGTCCCTCAGAAAAAAGAAGTGAGGTTGCCAGAGCCAAGGCCTATCTGGAAGAAAAGGGATACAGGGTTGTAATTGGAAAGAATGTAAACAAGACTAAAGGCTTTACAGCCGCCAGTGAGGACGATCGGGCTTCAGATATTAACGAGATGTTTGCCAGAGATGATATCGATGCCGTCTTTGTTACTCAGGGGGGATACGGAAGTGCCCAGCTGGTGGATAAACTGGATTATGAATGCATAAGGAAGAATCCTAAGATTTTTACCGGGTTCAGCGATATTACATCCTTACACCTGGCGTTTCAGAAATTCTGTGATCTGGTTACCTTCCACGGTCCGGGAATGGCCAGATTTAATGAAGAGGATCTGACAGAATATACAAGGGAAAGCTTTTTCAAGATGCTGGGAGGAACTGAAGAACCTGTTGAAATCAAGCTGGCCGATCCGAAGAAGTACCTTGTTTCAATGGGACATGGAAGTGTGCAAGCACCTATAGTAGGAGGAAATCTCACTCTTATCTGTGCAAGTCTTGGCACAGATTATGAAATTGACTGCAAAGATAAGATACTCTTTATTGAAGATGTGGATACGGAACCATGGATTTTCGATCATAATATGTGCCACTTGCGGAATGCCGGTAAACTGGATGACTGTGCGGCCATTCTGGTGGGAGAATGCGAAAACTGCGTTCCATTTAAATACGAGCCTGGTTACCTGTGTGATACCAGCCTTGAGGATGTGCTGTATTACTATCTGGAACCACTTAATAAACCTGTGCTGTTCGGTTTACCACTGGGCCATACAGACGATTTGGCTACTCTTCCTATGGGAGTAATGTGTGAGCTGGATGCAGATACAAAGTCATTTACCGTTTTGGAGAGCGGTGTAAGATAAAGATAAGGAGGACACGATGAAAAAGATAATGAAAAAGGTATTAGTGTTAGCTCTAACGCTAACGATGGTATTGTCTTTTGCTAGCTGCGGAGGCAATGGCGGTGGCGATGAAGGCGGAGAAGCAACCTTTAACATCGCAATGAGCAGTGGGGTTGACTCCCTCAACTTCTTTACGACAGAAAGTTCCACAGTATACAACTGGCTGAATTTCTGCTATGATTCACTGATTGCATATGATGAAGATTATAATGCAATCCCAAGAGCTGCAAAAGAATGGAAAGCATCTGATGATGGTTTGACATGGACATTTAACCTGAGAGATGACATTGTTTTCTCTGATGGCGAACCCCTGACCTCAGCAGACGTAAAATGGACATATGAGCATGCGATTGACAGCTACATGTATTCCACTCATGCAAGTGGAATCAAATCCATCGATTGTCCGGATGACTACACAGTGGTATTTAACTGTGAAAACCCAAAACCTGATATGCTTTATCAGATAATTCCAATTCTTCCTGAGCATGTATGGAGCGAAATTGAAAATCCACTGGAATATGAACCTACAGAGCTGGTTGGATCCGGACCGTTCATCTACAGTTCAGAAAGAAGTAACGACGGATGCAAAACATTTATCAGAAACGACAATTACTGGGGCGATAAGGCAAAAGTAAATGTATTATGCTTCACTGTATATGACAACATGGATGCTATGGTTCAGGCGCTGAAGCTTGGGGAAGTAGATGCATGCTATTCACTTGCTGATTCACAGATTGAAGCACTGAAGGATGTAGACGGAATAGATATGAATTCATATGATACATTCGATTTCGAATATATCGGATACAATCTGCTTGATGAATTCTGCGCTAAGAAGGAAATACGTCAGGCAATCGATTACTGTACAGATAAAGAATCCATTATAGAAATGAGCTACAGCGGACTTGGAGAAGTTGCTTATGGTCCTGTAAGCAATGTAGGTTTCACCTATGAGCCAAAGGATAAGAGAGATTTCAATATCGATCAGGCAAATGCTATTCTGGACGCTGCAGGATATAAAGATACTGATGGCGACGGATATCGTGAAATGGATGGAAAGAAGATCAGTCTTGAACTTTCAACAGCATCAGAGAGAAGCTCATGGCAGAGTGCAACAGTTAACCTAATGATTGAAAACTGCCAGAAGGCAGGTATCGAAATCGTTTGGAATCCTATTGAAAAGACTGCACTATGGGATAAATGCTACGATGGAAATCCTGACTGGCAGCTTCAGATTGAAGGCTGGGGCGGAGACGCAGATCCGGGATTCGTACTTTGCCTGTTCCAGGATTATGAAACAAGCGGATATTCAGGTTCATCATATCAGAATCCTGAATTTGACAAGATTTATAACCAGATAGTAATAGCTACTGATGAGAAGGAACGTGCTAAGCTAATCGACGAAGCACAGGCAATTCTGTATGAAGATTGTCCATATACATATCTTTGCTTCGGAAAGACAGTACAGGCAATTAACAGCGATAAGTGGACAGGCTATGAAGCAAATTCACACGGATTGTTTGACAACGAACGAATTGATGTATATGTAAACGTTCAGCCTAAATAAAACTTGAATATACATTGGGGATTAATTCCCCAATGTATTCTTTAATATGATGAAAGGAGGAGTTTCATTGGCTAAGAGGACTTTGAAACAATTCATATATGCATGTATAACTCTGTTTTTTGTATGTGCATTTAATTTCTTCCTGTTCAGGGTAATGCCCGGTGACGTAGAAACAATTATAGCAAAATCAACAACATCAGAGGCAGTCAAGCAGAGACTCATAGAGGAGGCAGGACTGAACAAGCCTCTGTTGACACAGTTTGTAGAATATGTCAGCAACATGCTGCATGGTGACCTTGGCACATCATTTTATGCATATGACAGCAAGACCGAAGTACTTGATATTATTGTAGGAAGAATTCCAAACACTGTAATTCTGCTTCTGTCAGCAGAAATATTCGCTATTATTATCGGAATTGCTATCGGAATTATATGTGCGAAAAAAAGAGCCAGTAAGCTTGATACCACTCTGCTTTCCGGGTCGCTGGTATTATACTCAATGCCGACTTTCTGGTTTGCGATGTTACTTATTTTCGTATTCTGCGCTACTTTGAGAATATTTCCTACAGGTGGAATTATTACGGCAGGTACAAATTATACGGGAATTGCCTATGTGCTTGACTATCTGAAGCACATGATATTGCCTATGCTTTGCATGGGAATACTTATGATTGGCTGCTATACGGTAACCATGAGAAGCACAATGATAAATATTCTGACAGAAGACTACATTAATACGGCAAGAGCTAAGGGATTTTCGGAAAAGTACATTCTCCTCAAACATGCGGTTCCAAATGCCATGCTGCCAATGGCTACTATTATCGCACTGAATATAGCCGTTATTCTTGGCGGAGCCATTCAGCTGGAAACCCTGTTCAGCTGGAGGGGACTGGGTCAGCTTATGTATGAAGCGCTGAATAAACGAGACTTTCCTGTGCTGCAGGGTTGTTTCTTTATTTCAACTATAGCAGTAATATTTGTAAACTTTATTATGGATATTCTGTATGGATTTATAGACCCGAGAGTAAAAAATCAGTAGGAGATGTCATATGAACAGAAAATCTGATAGTAAACAATTAAAAAGAAATCTTCGACAGATGAAGACCAAAGAATTCTTCATAGAAGTCTGGAGTAATAAAATGGCCAGGGTCGGAATACTGATTATTGCCATCTTCGCTTTAATCGCGATAATTGGACCTATATTAATGCCATTTAAGACTACATATATTGCAACTTCAAGAGATATGATTTTTAACAGCCCGTCCCTTGAACACCTGATGGGAACAGACAATCAGGGCAGAGATGTACTTGCATACACCGTTAACGGATCAAGAAGCTCCTTGTTTGTAGGACTTACAGCTACAGTTATTTCAATGTTTCTCGGTACGGTGATAGGTATTGTTGCGGGCTACAGAGGCGGCTGGGTAGACACGCTTCTTATGAGAGTTACCGATTTCTTCCTGGTACTGCCATGGTTACCATTCTGTATGGTTCTGGCAGCTATCCTTGGAAACAGCATCTGGAACATAATTCTGGTAATAGGACTTACAGGATGGTCCGGCACGGCAAGAATAATTCGTGCGCAGACTCTTTCTGTAAAGGAGCAGCAGTATGTTGAACGTGCTCAGTCCATTGGGGCCAGAAACGGATATATTATGCTTAAGCATATTTTCCCTAATGTATTCCCACTTGTATTTTCCGAAGGTATTTTAACAGTATCATCAGCTATTCTTACAGAAACTTCACTGGCATTTCTTGGCTTGGGAGATCCGACAAATCCTAGCTGGGGGACAATGCTAAATGACGCCTATGAGACCGGAGCTATGACCATGGGCGCATGGTGGTATTTTATTACACCGGGAATATGCGTTATTCTGGTAGCCTTAGGTTTTACACTTATGGGATATGCATTCGATGAAATACTAAACCCAAAATTAAAGGAAAGGTAAGGTATATTGCGAATGAATGATAGAAAACTGCTTGAGGTAAAAAATCTTAAAACATATTTTACAACGAAAAAGGGAACTGCAAAAGCTGTGGACGGAGTATCCTTTACTCTTGATTACGGACAATGTCTCGGACTGGTAGGTGAGTCCGGGTGCGGAAAGACTACAACTGCCTTATCCATATGCCAGCTTTTACCGAAAGAAGGCAAAATAGCCGGCGGCGAAATACTGTTGGAAGGTGTGGATTACGCCGCAATGGATGACAAAGAAATCAGAAAGCATAGATGGAATGATGTTTCCATGGTATTCCAGGGAGCAATGAACGCTTTTAATCCTGTAAAAAAGGTAGGATGGCAAATTGCCGAAGCCTGCATGTTCCATCAGGGAATGACAAAGGAACAGGCATGGGAAAAAGCGGGAGATTTGTTTGAACTGGTTGGAATCGCCAGAGAAAGAGTTACACAGTATCCTCATGAATTTTCCGGTGGAATGAAGCAGAGAGCCATGATTGCAATGGCACTGGCCTGCGACCCAAAGATTATCATCGGAGACGAACCTACAACAGCATTAGATGTAATGATTCAGGCACAGATACTGGAATTGCTGGAAAAGCTGAGAAAAGAGCTGAACATGGGTATGGTTCTTATTACTCATGACTTATCAATCCTGGGAGAAACCTGCGATAAGATTGCAGTTATGTATGCGGGGAAAATTGTTGAGCTAGGTACCGTAGATGACATATTCAATCATGCACAGCATCCGTATACCAAGCGTTTATTAGAGTGTTTCCCTGATATTACAAACGAAAAGAGAGTAATTCCGGACGGTATTCCGGGAAATCCGCCGAGTCTTGTAAATCCTCCTGAGGGCTGCAGATTCTGCCAGCGATGTACAGAATGTGTAGATGCATGCAGCAAGAATGAGCCTGAATTCCTGAAGATTGGCGAAGAACACTATGTGGCATGTCATCTCATTCAGAAGGGCGGTGAGCTATAAATGTCAGAAAAACTTTTAAAAGTAAAGGATCTGAAAGTATATTTTGAGGCAAAAAAAGGACTGGCCCAGACTCTTTTCGGAAAAGCTGAGGTAATCAAAGCTGTTGACGGTGTAAGCTTTGAGATGGATAAGGGCGAAATTCTGTCGCTTGTAGGAGAATCCGGATCAGGCAAGACCACTACGGGAAAAGCGATTCTTCAGCTTACCAACATCAGTGGCGGCAGCATAGAGTTTGAAGGCAAGGAGATGGTTGGCGAAAAGAACCTGCACGAGTTCCGCCAAAAAGCTCAGATGATATATCAGGATCCATACCAGTCTTTAAACCCAAGACAGTATATTTCCGATATTGTGGGAGAGGCACTGGATGTAAA
>JAQXLM010000112.1 GCA_029012125.1 Eubacteriaceae bacterium
ACAAAAAAACGGAGCATTTTGCTCCGTTTTTCTGTGTTTGTATTATAATAGTTCTTTTCTTGAAAGATTGATTCTGTTCTGGCTGTCGATTTCAGTAACCTTAACTTTGACAACGTCACCGATGTTCATTACATCTTCAACCTTTTCAACTCTTTCCTTAGCCATTTTTGAAATGTGGAGAAGACCTTCTTTACCAGGCAGAATTTCTATGAAAGCACCAAAGTTCATAATTCTCTGAACCTTACCTTCATAAACCTCACCTACTTCTACTTCCTTAGTAAGTAATTCAATCTGCTTCTTAGCTGCTTCCGCACCTTCCATATCTGTGCTGTAAATGCTGATTAATCCCGGATCGTCTTCGGATATGTCAATCTTAACGCCTGTTTCTTCAACAATCTTATTAATTGTCTTTCCACCAGGTCCTATTACGATTCTGATCTTGTCAGGATCAATTCTCATGGATATGCTTCTTGGAGCATACTTGGACATTTCTTCTCTTGGTGCAGGAATTTCATCAAGCATTTCTGCCATGATATGCATTCTTCCCTTTCTTGCCTGTTCAAGAGCCTTTTCGAGAATTTCTCTTGAAAGACCGTGAACCTTGATATCCATCTGAATAGCAGTTACACCAACTTCTGTACCGGTAACCTTAAAGTCCATATCCCCAAGAAAATCTTCCATTCCCTGAATATCGCTCAGGATAGCCATTTTGCTTGTTCCGTCTTCTTCAACTCTTTCGATTAGACCCATAGCAATACCGGCAACAGGTCTTTTGATAGGTACACCTGCATCCATTAATGCAAGACATGATCCACATGTTGAACCCATAGAAGTTGAGCCGTTTGATGATAATACTTCAGATACAACTCTGATAGCGTAAGGGAATTCTTCCACGCTTGGAAGAACCGGAAGTAAAGCTCTTTCAGCCAATGCTCCGTGTCCTATTTCTCTTCTTCCCGGACTTCTTGCTGCCTTTGCTTCACCTACTGAGTATCCCGGGAAGTTGTAATGATGCATATATCTCTTTTCAGTCTGTTCGGAGATACCGTCTATTACCTGAGCTTCGCTTGCAGGTGCAAGGGTACATGCAGACAACACCTGAGTCTGCCCTCTCTTGAACAGACCGCTTCCGTGAACTCTAGGAAGCAACTGAGTTTCACACCAGATTGGTCTGATTTCATCAAGTTTTCTGTTATCCGGTCTGATTCCTTCATCAAGAATCATACCACGAACAGATTCCTTAGTGATGTTATACAATACATTTGCAATATCTTTTTCATTTTCAGGATATATATCTTCAAAGTATTCCTTTGTCTCTACCTCAACAGCATCCATGTTGTCCAGTCTTTCCTGCTTGTCCACTGTCTTGATAGCTTCCTTCATCTTGTCTACAGCGTATGCTCTAACGGCTGCATCGATTTCTTCAGGAATCTTGTATAATTCAACATCAGCCTTCTCTTTACCAACCTCTGCAACGATTGCGTCGATGAATTCTACGATTTTTTTGATTTCTTCATGCGCAAACAGGATAGCATCAAGCATAACATTTTCAGGAACTTCGTTAGCACCTGCTTCTACCATCATGATTGCTTCTTTCGTACCTGCAACTGTCAGATTCATTTCTGAAACCTGTCTCTGTGCCAGTGTAGGGTTGATAATAAACTCTCCGTCTATCATTCCGACACGAACAGAGCCTGTAGGTCCTTCCCACGGAATGTCGGACGTTGCAAGAGCAACTGATGAACCGATCATAGCCATGATATCAGTTTCGCAGTCCGGATCAACTGACATTACAGTTGCAACAACTACTACATCGTTGTAGTATCCCTTAGGGAACAAAGGTCTAAGAGGTCTGTCCATAAGTCTGGAGCAAAGAATAGCTCTCTCGCTTGGTCTTCCCTCTCTCTTTATGAATCCTCCCGGGATTTTGCCGGCTGCATACATTCTTTCTTCATAATCACAGCTCAGTGGGAAAAAGTCAATGTCAGGTTTTGGTGCCTTTGATGCACAGGCTGTAACGTTCACCACTGATTCGCCGTATCTAACCATTACCTGTCCGTTTGCCTGTTCGCAAACCTTACCGATTTCTAATTCTAGTAATCTTCCTCCGATTGCAGTTCTAAATGTTCTGTAATCTGTAAATCTTGCCATTAATAAACAACTCCTTCCTGTTTATTCATCTCTCTTTGGCGTTAAACTAATTATACAAAAACAATGGCGAGACATTGCCTCGCCAAAATTTCCACAGTATAAAACTACTTTCTTAATCCTAAACGAGCGATAAGATTTCTATATCTTTCAAGATCGTTGTCCTTTAGGTACTTAAGAAGGTTTCTTCTCTGACCAACCATCTTTAACAGACCTCTTCTTGAGTGATGGTCTTTCTTGTGAACCTTTAAGTGTTCGTTAAGATCGTTGATTCTAGCTGTTAGAATAGCAACCTGTACTTCTGGGGATCCTGTGTCTCCTTCCTTAGTTGCGTATTCTTTGATGATAGCTGTTTTCATTTCCTTAGTAATCATAATTTCTCTCCTTTTCTTCATACGCTTTCACTGAGTTATGGTTGGAGTGTCCGATAACTAGGTGAAAGTAAAATTTCAACTTTTACAATATATCATATAAAAGGTTATAATGCAAGCATTTTTTCGTGATATTCTCTTGCATCTCTGCAGTCTCTGAGAATCTGCTCAGATAGCTCCTCCACGCTGTCGAATTTTACCTCATCACGAGTTTTCTGCAGGAATTCTACATTAATATGCTTGCCATACAGTTCCTTATCAAAATTAAAAATATGAGTTTCCACATTCTTCTCGTACTGTCCTATTGTAGGCTTATGTCCAACGTTTGTAACGCTGGGATATCGATGTCCGTTGTATGTGCAGTAAGTCACGTATACACCGTTGGGAGGAGTCACCATATCAGGGCTGATAACCAGATTGGATGTTGGAAAACCAAGAGTTCTTCCCAGTCTGTTGCCAACAACAACCTCTCCGTCGATGGCATAATGTCTGCCCATGTACATCTCACACTTTTCCACCTGGCCGGATGCAATAAGAGTTCGAATAAGAGAAGAGCTTACCACGTCATCATGGATGATAACGGCCGGTATGCATTCAACGTCAAAACCCCATTCCTTCCCTTTTTCCTTTAGCAGCTCAGGTGTTCCCTTGGCTTTAAAACCATAATTGTAATTAAAACCACAAAAAACATCCCTTGCGTTAAATCTGTCAACCAGGAGTTTTTTTATGAAATCTTCAGGCTCCATGGTCATGATTTCCTTGGTAAATTCTATATTAAAAAGATAATCCACCCCGAGCGACTCGATAATCTGACTCTTCTGGCCCTCCAGAGTAATATTAAGCACAGGGGTCTTTCCGGGCAAAAGATTTCTCGGATGATTGGAAAAGGTGAATACTGCCGCTTTCAAACCTTTTTCCCGTGCCTTTTCAACCATTGTTTGTATCAAAGCCTGATGACCCAGATGCACTCCATCAAAGTTTCCAAGTGCCAAAGCCGTCGGTTCAATATTATTTATTTCATCTAAGTTTTCAAAAATTATCATAGTTTTAACCTCTGCAATAGAATATCTTTTCTGCCGTGTACTCTTTGCCCTCCTCATTATAAAGGCCGATTCCGAGAAATCTATCCTCACCGTCAATGGGGCCGAATATCTTATAACCTTTTCTAAAGATATCCCCTACAGGAAGATAAAAATCCTTATCCTCATAATATGGTCTTCTAACTATTTTGCATTTGCTTTCAGGTAACGGCCTGCCGTTAATGAACTTGCTGCCACTGAATTCACTCGTAGTTATTTCTCCGAATTTATCCATAGCCTGATGAGTTTTGTAAAGATCAGCCTCTATTTCGTCCACGCTCATTTCTCTCAAACGGTCAATTGTCACGGCTTTGTCGATGGTGAAAATTCCGCTGGCGGTACGCTCAAGGCGAGTCAATGTTCCGGAACATCCTATGAGGTTTCCAACATCCTGACATATGGTTCTGATGTAGGTACCTTTGGAACACTCAACAGTAAAAGACACTGTTTTATCTTCTCCCTCCAGGTTTATTTCCTCAATTTCCATTGACTTGATATAAACCTTCCGGCTTTTTACATCTACTGTTTTTCCCTCGCGCGCATACTCATACAATCTTTTCCCGTTAACCTTTACAGCAGAATACATCGGTGGTTTCTGATTGATAACACCAACAAAGCTTGCAAAGGCCTCTCTGATTTGTGCCTCAGTTACATCAACTTCTGAGCGTGATAATACATTTCCCCATATATCCTGGGTATCTGTCTGCAATCCGAGAAGCATGCTGCAGCTGTATTTTTTTATATCGGTGTCAAGATATTCTATGATTTTCGTGCTTCGTCCTATGCAGATAGGAAGAACACCTGTTGCCATAGGGTCCAGTGTACCCGTATGACCCACTTTTTTTGTTCCCAGAACCCTGCGACAAATGGCCACCACATCATGGCTTGTCATGTTCTGAGGTTTATTTATATTAAGTATACCTTCTGTTATCATTATTTTTCCAAGCTTTCAATTATGTGGGCTTTGATAGTATCCAGGGCTTGAGCCATAGGGCTGTTTATCGTCGCACCGGCTGCACGAATATGCCCTCCGCCTCCCAGCTCTGCTGCTATTGCCGCAACGTCAACATAGCTCTTCGACCGCATGCTGACTTTGATAGTTGTATCATCTTTTTCCTTCAGAAAAACAGCAACTTCTACGCCTGCAATAGCTCTCAGCTGTTGAACCACGCCTTCGGTTTCTTCCATCAAAGCTCCTGTCTCTTTCAGCATCTGCCGGGTAACATAACAGATTGCAACTTTACCGTTACATTCTGTAGTAAGTGTGCTGAGAATTCTGTTTGTAATGAGAAGTCTCTCAATTCTGTTGTTTTCATAAATATTTACGCTAACCTGGCTAGCGTTTATTCCTGCATCGTAAAGCTCAGCCACTATGGCATGTGTCTCTTTGGTTGTATTGGAATACTGGAAATTTCCGGTGTCTGTAGTTATGGCAGCAAAAAGTGCCTCACCTATTTCTCGTGTAATTTCGATACCCATAGCCTTTAGCAGTTTAAAAACTATTTCACCGGTAGCAGCTGCCTTAGGGTCTATATAGTTGTATTGACAAAACTCCGCAGTTGTCCTGTGATGGTCGATGCATATGGTAGTCGGTGCCTGCACAAACTTTTCCTTTCGATTGGGAAATCTACCCATATCTCCGCAGTCCATACTAACAGATAAATCCGGATTTTCTATTATATTTTGTTCGGAGGTGCAATAGCCCTTATCCATGAATGCCAGATTATCAGCCACTTTATCTTCAATCAGAATGTAACAGTTTTTTCCCAGATTTCTCAAAGCTATGCAAAGAGCTACCGCTGATCCCATTGCATCCCCATCCATGTTAAGGTGGGGATACAACAGAATGTTTTCCGATTTAAATATTACGTCTCCTATTTCGTGAAAAGAATTATTCATTTTCCTTACCCAGCTTCTCAATTACAGCATCTATGTGTCTTCCATAATCCATGGAGTGATCCATCTTGAAGATCAGCTCCGGAATATGCCTAAGTTTAATCTGCCTACCAATTTCTTTCTTAAACATTCCTTTAGCGCTTCTAAGGCCCTGAAGGATTTCTTCTTCCTCTTCAGTCGCGTCTTGGCCCTGTTTCATCGAAATATAAGTTACATAACATGTAGCATAACTTCCGTCTGAAGTAACCTCTACATCTGACAGGCTGATCAAACCGTTCGATAGTCTTGGATCTTTGATTTCTCTGAGAAGCATTTCGCTGATTATCTTACGAATTTCTTCCCCGAGGCGACCCTGTCTGTATCCTTTTCCCATAAGTTATCCTTTCGGTTTAAATCATCTTAATGTTCGTTATTTGCGTTCAATTTCTACCATGCGGAAGCATTCTATAATGTCGCCTTCCTTGATGTCGTTATAAGATTCGATGCCGATACCGCATTCGTATCCTGTATTAACTTCCCTAGCGTCATCCTTGAATCTCTTCAGTGACGAAATCTTTCCCTCGTGGATTACAATACCGTCTCTTACAAGTCTTATCTCTGCATTTCTTACAGCCTTACCTTCAACAACGTAAGCACCACCGATAATGCCGACTCCCGGAACCTTGAAGGTTGTTCTGATTTCAATTTTACCAAGGATTTCTTCCTTGAATTCAGGATCCAGCATACCCTTCATAGCAGCTTCAACGTCATCAATTACATCGTAGATAACTCTGTAAGTTCTGATCTGGATTTTTTCTCTATCAGCCATTGTCTGAACTGCGGTTGTAGGTCTTACGTTAAATCCGATAATAATGGAGCCTGTAGTTCCGGCAAGCATAACGTCAGATTCAGTTACTGTACCAACGCCTGTGTGAACAATATTAACTTTAACATTTTCATTATTTAACTTTTCCAGAGATGATACCAGAGCACCTACGGAACCCTGTACGTCTCCCTTAATAATCAGGTTAAGGTTCTTAACCTCACCCTCCTTAATCTGGCTGAACAGCTGTTCCAGAGTTGAACTTGCATTTCTTGCAAGTATTTCTTCTCTTAGTTTTTCTTTTCTGTTTTCAGCTATTTCTCTTGCCAGCTTATCTTCCTTAACAGCGTTGAATTCATCGCCGGCTTCAGGAACATCTGTAAGACCCAGAATTTCTACTGCAGTTGCAGGGCCGGCCTTCTTGATTGTCTTTCCCTTGTAGTCGGTCATCAATCTGATTCTTCCGGAACATGTACCTGCAACAACACTCTGTCCGCTCTGTAATGTACCGTTAGTAACCAGAAGTGTAGCTACCGGACCCTTAGACTTATCCAGTCTTGCTTCGATAACGGTACCCATTGCAAGTCTGTTAGGGTTTGCCTTTAATTCCATCATCTCTGCCTGTAGCAGAATCATTTCCAGAAGATTAGTGATGCCCTCTCCCGTTTTTGCTGATACAGGAACACTGATTACGTCTCCACCCCAGTCTTCTACCAGGATTCCGTGCTCTGTCAGATCCTGCTTAACTCTGTCAGGATTAGCTCCCGGTTTATCCATTTTGTTGATAGCAACGATAATAGGAACTCCTGCTGCTTTTGCATGGCTTATTGATTCCACGGTCTGAGGCTTAACACTGTCGTCAGCTGCTACTACCAGGACAGCGATATCTGTTGAATGAGCACCTCTTGCACGCATAGCTGTAAATGCTTCGTGACCCGGTGTATCCAGGAATACGATCTTCTGTCCGTTAATTCTAACCTCAGATGCACCAATGTGCTGAGTAATTCCGCCGGATTCTGATGCAGTAACATTTGTCTTTCTTATTGCATCCAGAAGTGATGTCTTACCATGGTCTACGTGTCCCATTACGGTAATGATTGGCGGTCTGGCCTTCAGATCCTTTTCGTCATCCTCAAACAGCTCCAGACCTTCATCCAGTACTTCTTCTTCAACCTTACCGATTGCAACTTGGATTCCGATTTCTTCTGCAAGAATCATAACTGTATCTTCATCGATGTTCTGATTGATATTTGCCATAATGCCCAGCTTCATCAAAGTCATTATTACCTTTGATGTTGAAACTTCTGTCTGCTCACAGAAGCCTGCTACTGTAATAGGCACGTTAAGTACAACTGTACCTTCC
>JAQXLM010000113.1 GCA_029012125.1 Eubacteriaceae bacterium
TAAACGGAGCTAAGGTATTCATCACAAACGGTGGATATGCTGATGTATTCGTAGTAATGGCTATGACAGATAAGTCAAAAGGAAACCACGGAATTTCCGCATTTATCGTTGAAAAAGGCGATGAAGGTTTCTCCATCGGTAAGACAGAGGATAAGATGGGTATCTGCGCATCCTCAACTACAGAACTTATCTTCCAGAACTGCGTAATTCCTGAAGATAGACTATTAGGACAGGTAGGACAGGGCTTCAAGGTTGCTATGTCAACTCTTGACGGTGGACGTATCGGTATTGCTTCACAGGCTCTAGGTATTGCTCAGGGTGCATTCGACGTAACTGTTGAATACATGAACGCAAGAAAACAGTTTGGTAAGAAGTTATCACAGTTCCAGGCTCTTCAGTTCGAAATGGCTGATCTAAAGACAAGAATCGAAGCTGCAAGACTTCTTGTTTACAGAGCTGCTGACATGAAGGACAAGCACCTTCCTTACGGCGAAGCTGCTGCTATGGCTAAGTTATACGCTGCTGAAACAGCTATGGCTGTTACAACTAAGTGCGTACAGTACCACGGCGGTTATGGATACACTAAGGATTATCCAGTAGAAAGAATGATGAGAGATGCTAAGATTACTGAAATCTATGAAGGAACTTCAGAAGTTCAGAGAATGGTAATCGCTGCAAATACTTTCAAGAAGTAAGATAGTGGGAGGAAATAGATATGGCATTTAAGATTATCGTATGTGCAAAGCAGGTTCCTGATACTAACGTAATCAAGATCAACCCTGCAACAGGAACATTAATCAGAGACGGTGTTCCATCAATTCTTAACCATGATGATAACAACGCTCTGGAAGAAGCATTAAAGATTAAGGATAAATATGAGGACGTAACTGTTACAGTTGTTTCCATGGGACCTCCTCAGGCTACAGATCTTCTTTTCGAATGTATCGCTAAGGGTGCTGACGAAGGTATCCTGGTATCCGACAGAGCAGTTGGCGGATCAGATACATGGGCTACTTCAAACACTCTGGAAGCAGCTATCAGAAAATGGGAAAAAGAAAACGGTCCTGCAGACCTTATCTTCGCAGGTCGTCAGGCTATCGACGGAGATACAGCACAGGTTGGACCTCAGATCGCTGAAAAACTTGACCTGCCTCAGGTTACATATGTTGAAGAATTTGAAATCGCTGACAACATGAAGGACATCACTGTTAAGAGACAGTTAGAAGACGGTTATGAATTAATCGGAATCCAGACTCCTTGTATGCTTACAGCAATCAAAGAACTGAACGAGCCAAGATACATGAGCATGAAGGGTATCTTCGGTGCTAAGGACATTAAGATTTGGAACGCTAAGGACATCGAAGTTGACTTAACTAAGGTTGGTCTGGAAGCTTCTCCTACAAACGTATTCAGATCATTCACACCTGCTCCTAAGGCTCCTGGCCAGAAAGTTGAAGGCGACACTGAAAACGAACAGGCTAAGAACTTATTGATTCAGCTTAAGGGCAAGCACATTATCTAATTTTGAGGAGGAATAATAATGGCTGTAGAAATTTTAAAAGAGAAATGTATAGGCTGCGGAGTATGTTTTAAATCATGCCCTTATGATGCCTTTGAATTTGAAGCATATGACGGCAACAAGCTAGGAAAGGTTGCTAAGATCAATGCTAAGTGCTCAAACTGTAACCAGTGCTTAACTGCTTGTAAGTTTGGAGCTATTAAAGAAGTACAGATCGGCGGAGACGTTGACCTGAGCGATTACAAGCACATCTGGGTATTCGCTGAACAGAGACAGGGAAAGATTCAGAACGTTGCATTAGAACTTATCGGAGAAGGTAAGAGATTAGCTAAGGACATCAGTGATGATACTGAAATCTGTGCTGTTCTTATCGGTAACAACATCGATCACCTGGCTCAGGAATGTTTCGAATACGGTGCTGAAAAAGTTTACATGATTCAGGATCCACTTCTTGAAAACTACACAACTGATGCTTATACAAAGGTATTAAAGCAGGCTATCGATGAATACAAACCAGAAATCGTTCTTTACGGTGCTACTCACATCGGTCGTGACTTTGCTCCTCGTATTGCTGCAAGATGCAACACAGGTTTAACAGCTGACTGTACTCACCTGGACGTTAAGGTTTCCAAGTATATCGACTTTGCTAAGGCAAACACTACTTTAGATACTTCCACATTAGACCCTAACGATCCTTCAACAGGAATTAAGCAGACTCGTCCTGAATTTGGTGGTAACCTGATGGCTACAATCATCTGTCCTAAGACAAGACCTCAGATGTCAACAGTTCGTCCTGGCGTAATGCAGAAGCAGGAAAGAGAAGTTGGCGCTACAGGTGAAATCGTAAACATCAAGCCTGAAATCAGTGCTGAAGATATCAGAATCGAAATCAAGGACATCGTTAAGTCAATGAAGGAAATGGTTTCCTTAACAGACGCTAAGATTATCTGCTCAGGCGGACGTGGTCTTGGTGATGCTTCCGGATTCGAATTAATCAAGGAATTCGCTGACAAGGTTGGCGGAGTTGTAGGTTCATCCCGTGCTTGCGTAGACGCTGGATGGATTGACCACTCACACCAGGTAGGTCAGACAGGTACTACAGTAAAGCCTGAAATCTACTTTGCTTGCGGTATCTCCGGAGCTATTCAGCACTTAGCAGGTATGCAGACTTCAAACTGCATCGTAGCTATCAACAAGGATCCAGATGCTCCTATCATGGAAGTTGCTGACTACGCTATCGTTGGAGACCTTTACAAAGTAATCCCTGAAATCAGTGCTGAATGGGATAACGCTGAAGCTCTTTACGATGCAACAACTAAATAATTAGTTGAAAGTTTATTATGAGACAGTCTTCGGACTGTCTCTTTTTTGGATTTTTTTGATATATGGATAAACTTAATGATATAATATATATGGCAAAAGAAGGCTCGCCCCTCGGCAAAAAAGTAATAAAAAATGCAACTCAAACTTGTTTTGAGCTTTTTTATATAATATAATTTGCATAACACAGTAATCACTTTAGGGTGATTGACAAAAGGG
>JAQXLM010000114.1 GCA_029012125.1 Eubacteriaceae bacterium
CGCCGTTGACTGAAGGAACCAGCTGTTGCGTTACCACGGCCTGAAGAACCATGGAAAGCTGAACCGCAATCTGTCTCTGCTGGTTCGGCGGGAATACGTCGATAATTCGGTCGATTGTATTTGCAGCGCCGATAGTATGAAGTGTGGAGAAAATCATATGACCTGTCTCGGCAGCTGTCATTGCAACGGAAATAGTATCAAAGTCTCGCATTTCCCCAAGCAGAATGACATCAGGACTCTGACGTAATGCCGATCTCAGAGCAGTAACGTAGCTTTCTGTATCCACATTGATTTCTCGCTGACTGACGATGCTTCTGTTATGTCTGTGAAGGTGCTCCAGCGGATCTTCCAAAGTGATTATGTGTTTCTCAAAGTTCTGATTAATCCGATCGATTATACAGGCAAGAGTTGTTGACTTTCCGCTGCCTGCCGGACCGGTAACAAGAACCAGTCCCTTGGAGCATTCAGCAAGCTGCATTATGGAATCAGTGATTCCAAGCTCCTCAGGGTTGGGAAGATCGAAGTTTATGACACGAACCACTGCGGAACATGCACCACGCTGTTTATATGCACTTACACGGAAACGGGAAAGCCCGGGAATTGCAAATGAAAAGTCATCATCACCCGATTCAAAGAACTTGTCGATACTTCTGCGCGCTTCCAGACTGTATATCTGATTAAGCAGGTTTTCTGTGTCATCAGGTGTCAGCTTCTCCTCAGATATGCACTGAATTGTACCGTTCATTCTCATAGACGCGGGACGTCCTGCTACGATAAAGATATCTGACGCCTTGGATTCCACTGCTTTTTCCAAAAGGGTTTGTATACTGTTGGTTATACTCATTTGTTTACCTCTCCACATTCATCAATTGAGCCGCATTTTTACCGTGCCATTCACCGGTACGTACGGTTTTATAGGTTTTTATCTCACATGGATAGTTATCCACGGATAATTTCACAAGAATTGCCTGATTTTCGTCTATTTCCACCTGAAAGGTGACATCTTCAGAACCGAGACTGCGTTTGCCTGTTCTCAGATCTTCATCTACCAAAGCTATCTGTCTTTCAGCTTTATTTACCGCTTCATAATATGTCTGATTGTGGTCTGCAAGTGTACTGCTGAACTTATAATCCTTTCTGGCCTCGGAAAGGGTCAGAAGGGAAAGCACTATCATGCATATCACGATAAAAATCATAAAAAGTGAAACCAGACCAACATTGGAAATATGCATTCTAGATTTCTTCTCCATAATACACCTCCCTGGTCAACCGGTAAACCGCTTCATCACCGTCTTTTACCTCAATCCATATGCAGGTAATTCCCGGCACCTCTTTGGAAGGTGCTACATCATATGTCAACAGAAGTGCTGTATCCCCAAGAGGAATTTCGCCATGGTTTTCATCTGCATTTATTTTATCAAAGCTTTTCTCCATGGATTTCACAGCATCTGCAGGATTGTCTGCATTTTGAAATGCCTCAGATACAGTAATGGCAGCAGCAACTGCGTCATTGAGATTTCCTGCATCTGAGCTGAGCTGTCTGGATTCGGCAAAGATTTTCAGACATATGGCACTGATTAGTGCAAAGAAAAGAATAGCCACCATTATTTCTGTCAGAAAAATGCCGGAACGACTTCCTGTTTTTTTCTTGTTCATAGCCGGCTCCTTTCTCCCACGGAAACAACACGACTGTCGCCGGTAGGATAAATAAATTCAAATGTAAAGAGCCCATCCTCTTCTGTAACAGTCCAGGAAGACAAGGGAGCAATATCCTTTCCAAGCTTTGGATCAAAGGTTGATTCATCCAGACAGGATAGCTCCCTTAGCTTATTATCGTAAACGTAAATATACGTGCTATAGTCATTATCCTCTGAGTCTTCCGCCTTATGAGAAAGCACCAGGCAATCAGTTCCGTTTAGATTTTTTACGGAAATAGCACCAGTCTCATCATTTTGACGGATCTTTTCCACTACATAGGAGAAGCAGGTTCTGTCAGAAAAATTATTGGAGCCATCTGTAACTGTATTATCGTATAGCTTACCGGAAAGAACCAGCACCGCCATAGCTGATATGACAAAGACGAAAAAGACCGTCAGAGGAAAAAGCGCATGAATAGCATGTTCCTGGGTTTTTCGTGACATTAATTATCACCGCCTTTTTCGATTATTGTGATATCCGGCATAACATTATCGGCAACCGGTCTGTAATCGATGAAGAATGTATCATCATCATATGTCAGACCATAGTTGTCTTTTATATAGTCAAGGCTTTCCGGGTAATACCCTTCGATTGAATAGCAGTGAGCAACACAGCGATTGACAGCCTCAGTCAACTGTCTAAGCTCCTCCGCCTTTGAACTCTTTGATGTATGGGATAAAACCGCAACGAAACAGACCATAGCTACAATAACCATGGTCAAAGCTACCAGCAGTCTTTTTTTTCTCTTGTTTTCCTGTGCTCTTTCCTTTGTGGTGATAAATCGCTGACTCATAGATGAAGCACTCCTTAAAGGGCAGACATTATGCCAAGCAGAGGCAACATTACTGAAAGAAGAATTGCTCCTACAAGAACCGAAAGGATAATCACCAGAGTGGGTTCTATGGAGGCAAGCATTGCTTCAATACGCTGATCAATTTCTTCCTCATACTGAAGAGCTATCTTTTCCATAGCTTCGTCGATGTTTCCAGTTTTGGATGCGATTGAAATCAACCTGGTGTTAACTCCGGAAAAAATATGGTTGTCAAGCAGGCATTTTGTCAAATCGTTACCTGACGATACATCCTCCACACATTGTCTCAGCCTTGCTGAAAGGCTTGAATTTTCAACAAGTTCAGAGGCCATGGACATGCTCCTTTCCGGGGCAAGACCACTGCTTAGGGTCAAGGCCAATCCACTGGCAAATCTGTAGGTGTCTATCTGTTCTGACAGTAATCCTGACGGCTTCAGCTTGCCGGCAAACCGCAAAAATGCCTTTTGACCTGATCCGGTTAAGGTGAAATACAGTCCCAACCCTACCAGGATTGCAAGAAATGCAAAAATGAGAATTCCATGTTGATTAAAGAAGGTACCGACAGCAAGTAAAACCTTGGCTACAGAACCCATGCTGACTCCCAGCTGTGCAAATACCTGAGCGAAAATTGGCATTACCTTGGATATGAGAATCAGAATTACCCCAACCATCAGAAGTACCATAATGAAAGGATAGAGGATAGCATTCCTTATTGTCTGAGCAAGTCCGGCTTCTCTGGTGTAATACTTGGCCAGCGACTGCATAACGGAATCCAAAGTTCCCGTCTCCTCGCCGATTTTCACCATAGAGAGCATATAATCAGGAAAAACATTGGTGCTGTCGACCGCCTGATAGAAGCTGCCGGTTTCCATAAGAGTCTGATTAGCTTCATTGAGGATTTTCTTTTCATCCTCCTCAGTTGCATCCTCAACCATCAAAGTCAGGCCTTCATAGGATGAAATTCCGGATTTTAGAATCATAGACATCTGAGAACAGAAGGCTGCTGTTTCAGAATTTGTAAGTGGTTTGGTCGCTGTCATATCAATACCTTTCATTAAACTTTGTTTTCGGAATATTAATTAAACTTGATTTTCGGAATATAAATCTAATATGAGTATTTCAATGTGTAATTTTCACCATCGCCGATGTACTGTCCCACAGACTTGCTGTCTGAATTAGCTCCAAGAGTAGGATCCATCAGGGACCAGGATTCTCCGTCGAACTGGATTATCTTGTCGACCCAGCCTATTTCGTCGATATATGTGTTTATCCATGCGTGAAGTCTGTCCCCGGCATATCCGACCTCCAGCTTAGTCGGTATTCCCTGAGAACGCAGCATGGCAGTCATCAAAGAAGCATAGTCGAAGCAGATACCCTTCTTTTCCTTAAGCACCTTATCAACATCCGGAATATATGCAGTAATATATCCGTCACTGATAGATTTAGCCTTGTCCACATCATATTCAATAGTCTCTATTACATAATGATAGATGTTGGTTACAACCTCCAGGTCACTGTGTGCATCCTTTGATAGATCTTCAGCCTTCTTTACGGCTTTGGAATCAGCTGTAATCATAGAGTACTGGTTAGGATAGAGGAAAGGCAGAAATTCGTCCTCAAGTATAACCTCAATTGTAGCTGAGCTTGCCAGAACATAGGAGGTTCCGCCTACACCCTGCATGATTTCGATTGTGTATGTGCCGTTACCTGCAGACAGAGGGAAGGTTCTGTATTCACCTCTGACAGGAAGCATATAGGTATACTGAACAGAATCGGGTCCGGTTATGCGAACGATAACTTTTTCGCAGTCATTACTGAACTTAACCATTACGTAGCCCTGATCTGAATTTGATGCATCTATGGAAGCACTTTCGTTTCCGTAGACAGCAGTACCGTCAGCATTAGGCCGGAGAACCTTTGGGGTACAATCCCTAAGGGGTTTATCACCATCTGCAGACGAATCTGAACAACCGGACAATATGATACAGGCAGTAATCACAAGTATGATAAAAATCTGTAGTTTTCTCATGATTTGAGGTTTCCTTATCTTA
>JAQXLM010000115.1 GCA_029012125.1 Eubacteriaceae bacterium
ACGACCATCTCGGAGATGTTGCTGTATAATGTGTTCTTTGAGTTCTGGATCAACGTGTATCATTTTAGGATCCTCCTTTGTAATGTAAGACTATTATACAAAAGCAACACATTTATTACAACTTTAGTATATCACCGCATTCCTTATTCTATATTATAATTAAAAAACTGCTCCTTGGCAAGAATAGACAGAAAAGGACAAAATACACAAAAAAAGCAAACTAACCAGCAAGATTATTGCATTTTTTATGTCTTTTTTCTTGTAAAGCAGTGAAGTGAGGAGTATGATTGAGTAAAGAGAGGTCGTTGGTATTGACTGGCTATCTCTCTATGTTTTTTCTAAGAACTGTGACATCTGAAGGTGTCACATCTTAGCCGTTATTATCTTTAATCTATGTTTACGGAGGTATAGCTATGAGTAAACAGAATGTGACATGCATTGATCGTGTAATGTCCAAGAGTACGGGCCTTAATCGTACGATGAAGATGAAGGCAGCCGTAATGACAGGTATAGGCGGTACTATCGGTACCGGACTGTTTCTGAGCTCAGGAGACGTACTTGCAACAGCAGGTCCTATTGGAGCAATTGTACTTTATATCATCGGTGGATTTATCGCATGGACAATGACATGCTGCTTGGGAGAACTTTCAGCAGCAATGCCGGTTGCAGGATCCTTACAGGCTTATTCAACTGAATTCTGTGGACCTGCTATAGGTTTCACCATCGGATGGGTTAACTGGGTAGGTGGAGCTGCAACCATTTCTGCTCAGGTTGTAGCCAGTGCGATTATAATGAGAGACATTATTCCTAATTCACCAACATGGGTATGGATTGTTGTTTTCGCAGTTCTATTATTCGGAGTAAACCTTCTGGATGCTAAGCTGTTCGGAAACATTTCCTTCTGGGTATCAACAATTAAGATTTTGATGATTGCTGCATTCCTTATCGTTGGTGGTGCAATGGCATTTGGCGGATTCGGCAGTGAAGGTACTGCAATCGCTCATGAAAGCGTAGGAACAGGCGGCGTTAGCTTCACAGCAATGTGTGCATGTGTACTGACTGCCTTCTATGCATATGCAGGTACTGAAATTGTAGCTGCAACAGCCGGTGAACTTGAAGATGAAAAGAAGATGGGTAAAGCAATCAACCTGACAATCGGTATCCTGATTGCTGCAGTAGTTCTTTCAATCGCAATCGTATGCCTGCTTCTTCCTGCAGACCAGGCTGACGTTCTTGGATCACCGTTTGTATATGTATTCAGAAACGCAGGTATGAACGGTGCAGCTTTAGTTGTAAACCTGGTAGTATTATCATCTGCTCTGACATCAGGTAACTATTTCGTATATGGATGTTCAAGATATCTGTGGTCACTTGCTAAGTTCAATCAGGCTCCACAAATCTTTGCTAAGACAAGCAAGAAGGGTGTTCCTGTAAATGCATTAATCGTTTCCATGTTATTTGGAATGGCTGCAATCTTAGCTGAATTCATCGCTGAAGACACTGTATATCTGTTCATCGTATACTTCATCGGTGGAGGAAACATCTTCATGTATTCAGTAATCTGCATTTCACAGTACAGATTCAGAAAACGTTACATAGCAGAAGGTGGAAAGCTTGAAGATCTTCCATACAAGACACCGTTATTCCCATTAGTACCTATTCTTGGTGTTCTGTCATTCCTGGCAATGCTTGTTGCAACACTGACAGATCCAGGTGAAGTAAAGGGTATCGTAGTATGTGCTATCATGTACACTGCAATTTATATCGGTGCAAGAATCTATGTTAAGAAGAAGGGCGGAGAAGCAGTTAACATAGACCTGTAAAGACGGATCTGTAATGGATAGAAGGTGTAACTAATATGATTGATAAAAACAGAATGTATGAGAACCTGAAACGCTTGGTAGCAATACCAAGCATTTCAGGAACAGTAGATGAGGAAGCCGGTGCCGAGAAGATTCAGGAGCTGCTTCTGGAAATCCCATATTTTCAGGAGCATAAGGATCAGGTAATGCTTTTACCTATCGAGGATGACCCTTTCGACAGAAAGCTTATAGCAGCATTTCTGGAAGCACCGGAAAAGACTGAAGATACTGTGATTCTGACCGGTCATTATGATGTTGTCGATGTTGAAGAATTTGGTGCACTTAAGGATATAGCCTTTGATGTGGAAGAAATAACCGAGAGAATCAAAGAATTACCTCTAAGTGATGAAGTTCGCAAGGATTACGAGAGTGGCGACTACATTTTCGGAAGAGGCGTACTTGACATGAAATACGGACATGTTGCCAGCATCGAGCTTTTGAGACATTATTCAGAAGAGAAATCTTTGAAAGGCAATCTCCTTTATGTAGGTGTTTGTGGTGAGGAAACAAACTCAGAAGGAATGCTTGCTGCTGTTAAGTTCTTTAATAAGTTCAGAAAAGAGAAGGGCCTGAAATACAGACTGATGCTCCTGATGGAAGGCTATCTTGTTGATGGACAGGAGGAGGGCGTTCGCTATATCCAGTACGGTAATGCAGGCAAGGTTATGCCGATGTTCTTCTGTATCGGAAAGACTACCCATGGCGAAGAACCGCTCCTTGGACTTGATGCAAATATGCTTTCTTCAGAGGTGTACAGGCTGATGCACACCAATCCTTTGTTCTGCCAGAACAATCATGGGATTACTACATCACCACCATGTGGCCTCAAGCTACAGGATATGAAAGAAAACTATTCTCTTTCAACGACCCTTTACGCTGCTTCATATTACAACATTGCAACTATCAAGCTGGACCCTGAGGATCTGATGAATAAACTCATCGGTGTGGCCAATGAAGCCTTTGGTAATGCAATCGAGATGATAAAGAAGAACGTAAGCGGTTTCGAGAAGCTGGCAGGCAGAGTACCTGACCATTACATGCCTGAACCAAAGGTGCAGACCTTTGCAGAGTTCTATAATGATATCGAAAAAGATTTTGATGGAGACCTGAAGGAATTTGTTAAGGATAAACTTGCAGAGTTCATGGGTGAAAATCCTGAAATGCAGGATTCATGTGTAAAGCTGATGAAATGCCTTGCAGGAATCTCCAGAGATAAATCACCAAGAATCATCATTTCCATTATCCCGCCATATTATCCTGACGTTAACCTTAATATGGAAGATCCGGATACTGTGAAAATGATGGAAAATATGGACGATATTATTAAGTACGCCGCAGATAAATACGGTGAGACTATCAAAAGCAGCGAGTACTACGGTATATCTGATATGAGCTATACATGGCTTGCTGACGGCCTTGATTTTGATGCACTGTTTGAAAATCTGATTGGAGTCGGTTCAATATACCAGTTCCCTGGCGAAGATCTTAAGGAATTCAAGGTACCGGGTATGGTTCTCGGATGTGCAGGTAAGGACATGCACAAGTACACCGAAAGACTTGAAAAGCACTTTAATTTCGATGTTCTGCCTGATTTATATATAAGGGCAATCGAAAATATAATCGGCTGATTTTTTAATAATTTCTCAAATAAATGTGACTCATGGATTTCCATGAGTCACGTTTTGCATTATGACAGTCTTTTGCCACAGTAAGGACAATAGCTGTACTCTTCTTTTTCATAGTTATCCGGGTTGTCTGAGGCTGTCTCACGGACTATTTCCTCTGCAATCGTACTTTCGCTCATAATGGACACCTGCTCCACAAAGCCTGCAGATAGAATACCTGTAGGAATTGCAACCATTCCTACACCCAAAAATGTAAGAATCGTGCCGCATACCTTGCCTGCAAGAGTAACCGGAACGATATCACCATATCCCACAGTAAGAAGGGTGTTGGCCGCCCACCAGAAACCGGAAAAAGCGTTTTCAAAGGCTTCAGGCTGAGCTTCATGTTCCAGATTATACATCATAAGAGAAGCTGCAACCATCAGAATCAGTACGATAAAAATAGATGACATAAGCTGTCCTTTCTTCTTTCTCAGTACGTCTCCTATTACTCTCAACGGGTCAGCATAGTGGTGAATTCTAAAGACTCTCAGGATTCTTATAATTCTGAACATACGCAGGGCACCGCCACCGGAAGCTACCAGGAAAGGCAGACATGACAGCAGGTCGACAATTCCCGCCCAGGAAAAAATGAATCTGATACGAGCCTTGGCAGGTGACAGTTTTTCATAAAGCAGATCCGCTGTCCAGATTCGCAAGATGTAATCCACCGCAAAAAACACCACCGTTAAACACTCAACCCACCATATCAAGGTCGCGTATGGATCAGACTGAGGAAAAGTATCAAAGACAGCAATGAAGATGTTCAATGCAACGGCTAAAATCAAAAAGATGTCGTACACTCTGCTGGGAGTATCTGAAATATTACCTACCTGAATTATTGTATAAATCCTTCTTTTATCCATATAGTTATTACGGCCTGAGCCATCCTTTCTGATAAGAAATTATCTGGTTTGCAATTTAACCATTATAGTATGTTTCAGGTTTTTTTTCAATATTCCTACGAAAGCTGCATATTATCTATTTTTCAGATGCGAACTGACCAAGCAATTCAAGTCTTGCCTCAAACCACTCCGCAGGAATGAGGACAAAACCCTCACCGTCGGCACTCATAAGAATCAGTCGCTGACCCTCAGAGATACCGAAGTGATCCCTTGCCGCTTTCGGTATTACAATCTGTCCTCGTTCGTTTAATGTTACCGAGCCCCAGATATTTTTGCCCTCAGGTGCAGGAGGAACAACTCTTCCATCATATTTACTTGTCCTGATCAGACTGTCAATGGTAACTCCATAGACTTCAGCTAAGAGGCTGCATTTTTCAATGTCAGGAACAGTTTTCCCGCTTTCCCATTTTGCATAGGCCTGTCGCGAAATACCGACCTTCTCTGCGATTTCCTCCTGAGAAAAGCCATTAATATTTCTCAGCATAATCAGATTATCTCTTAGCATCTTTTACCTCCAAACTATTACTGAACCGGTTACAGGTCTATTCTTTCAAAGTTGTAACATGATTTTCTGTAGGATATAATCGTCAGTCCTACGAAGCATATTGCCCCTGCTATCAAAGTGAACAGCTGAAGGACAAAACAATCGAAACCAAAGGCATTCAAAGCTTCCAGTCCGGGGAAGTGATGAAGCGCCTCTGCAATTCCTATTATAACAAAACATACTGCAATGTACACTACAAATGGTTTTCCCGTTTTGTACCCTGTTTTGAAAAAACTGCCGATGAATATCAGATTGAATATTCCGATCAGTAAAAGTGCCATGGCCAGTGCAAAGAAATTTGCATTCATGAGAGCATTACTTCTGTAGACCGGTGAGTCTGACAGGACCGTCATCCTCACAAGGGTAGAAACAAGCATTAAAGCAAAACACAGCATTTCAATAAGGCAGGAAAAAACGAATTTGCCTTTGACAACATCCTGCTTTGCAATGGGAAGCAGTGCAGAGAAAAGGATGTCATTACACTCTCTTGCGTAGCGGAAATTCTGATATAGACCGAGAGTCAAAAAGAACGCTCCGCAAAGTATGGGATAGCCGGGCAAGAAGAACATAAGCCCGAATGCAATAAACAGGTAAACAATAACCAATGAACTTAGACGCATTTCTTTTCTCAGAATATTACCCATTAATCTCACTCCTTTCAGCCCTTTCATTGCGCTCCATTCTTAGGAAAGTATCCTCCAGGGTTTCGCCGTCATTCATGCATTTTTGTTGAAACTCATCCTTTGGCATAGCTGCTATAATTCTTCCGTGGGAAATATACAGGATGTCGTCCGCACATTTTTCAATATCTGTTATTATGTGGGTGGAGAAGAAAATTGCCACTCCTTCACCCTTGATTTTTTCGAACAGTTCCAGCAATTCATCTCTGGAAAAAGGATCAAGCCCGCTTGTAGGTTCGTCGAGAATAAGGACCTCTGCACCGTGGGATAGGGCAAACAGCAGATTACACTTAACCTTCATTCCCTCAGATAACTGAATTGCACTTTTTTCTTCATCAAGATTGAACAGCTTCAGGTACTGCCTGTATATGTTTTCATCCCAGCTGTCATAAAAGTCCTTCATTACATCTGCAATGTCCTTTATCTTCTTGCGAGGGTACCAATTGATGGTTCCCGTTGAATAGCCGATACGTTTTTTGATAGCTGCCTCATTACCATGAAGAGGAGTATCAAAGTATTCAATTTCTCCACCGTCTGGATGAACCAGGTTCAAAATTGACTTAATAGTTGTTGTTTTTCCTGCACCGTTTCTTCCTATGAAACCTGTAATGCGTCCGGCCTCGAGAGAGAAGGAAACATTATCCAGTTCAAAGGAAGGGTAGGATTTTCTCAGGTTGCAAACTTTTACAATACTCATTTCTACCTCCGTAATTCGTCTACCATTTCATATCTTCTGAAATGGGAATTCGAAAAATCTGATTTGTATGATTTATATGAATATTGTAAGCTTTGGTAGCATTCCAATCTACCAACCTAAGATTACAAAAAATCATTATTTATGTTAACAAAAGTTGCAAAAATATCATGTTAAGATTATGTTAAGAAACGATTGTCAAAAAGAATGCTATAATGTATTTGAAATAATTGGAAGGACATTATGTGCGCAATGCGGGGTCATCATGGACTATGATGGACATTCTCGCTTCAGATTCTGAATTTGTGGTGCTATAGTTAATCTGAAAACTTCATTCGGGGTTGTTTGGATGGGCAGGTTTTGGTAAAATACCCCTAACATTAAAAAAAGAGGAAGAAAAATGTACAACAAATTATTGAAATGCCTGAAAAGCGTGAGAGAAAAAACGGATTTTGTGCCTGAGGTGGCTTTGATATTGGGCTCCGGGCTGGGTGATTATGCTGACAGTATTGAAATCGTGGATACTGTTGATTATTCTGATATCGAAGGTTTCCCGGTATCTACAGTGCTTGGACACAGAGGACGATTTGTGTTTGGATATGTAGAGAAGACGCCGGTTGTGATTATGCAGGGCCGTGTTCACTATTATGAAGGCTATGACATGAAGGATGTTGTTTTGCCTACTCGTCTCATGGGAATGATGGGTGCCAAGAAGATTATTCTGACTAATGCGTCAGGTGGATGCAATCCTGATTTCAAACCGGGGGACCTGATGATGATTACCGACCATATTACCACCGGAGTTCCAAGTCCTTTAATCGGGCCGAATATTGATGAGCTGGGTTTGAGATTTCCTGATATGAGTGAGGTGTACAGCAAGCGTCTTCGCAATGTTATCAGGTCATGTGCAGCGGAGTGCGGCGTGGATCTTAAGGAAGGCGTATATGTTCAGTTTACCGGACCCAATTTTGAAACACCTGCAGAGGTAAGACTGGCACAGTTATGGGGTGGTGACACTGTCGGAATGAGTACCGCCTGTGAAGCCATGGCAGCTCATCATATGGGTATGGAGGTATGCGGAATTTCATGCATTACTAATCTTGCAGCAGGTATTTCCAAGACTGCTATTACTCATGAAGAGGTGCAGGAAACTGCAGACAGAGTTGCTGTTGTGTTCAAAAATCTTATAACAAAGATTATAGTTAATATGAATTAACAACCTAAGAGGATTTGATGATGCAGAAGGTCACAATGCAGGAGACCGGATGATACGTTATTTTGCAGAAATGCTCCGCCACAGTACCAGGAAAGGAGACATACTTTGCCGTTATGGGGGAGATGAGTTCGTTGTGATTCTAAAGCGAATAAATCAGGAACTGATAGATTGAGCTGATAAGGCTTTGTACAGTGCTAAGAAAAAGAATAAAGGGAGCTGTCTGCTTTGGAAATAAAAATAAAAAAATTTTCTGATGGTACCCATTTGGGGAATGCGCTTCTTGTGAAAATCCTTATAATAATCTATATACGAGTGTTTCAGGCGGAAAACAGTGTTCGCATCACTATGGTGAGGACAGTGAAGCATACGCCTGAAAACAAAAGCGTGGAAAGAGATTATTGGAAGCAAGGAGGGTTTTCTTATGAAGAAAATAAAGACAAGGCATCGATTATTGAGCATACTGCTTAGCATAATGCTGGTGGCAGAAATGATGCCGGCTATGAGTATGACGGCGTTTGCTACGACTACTATAAGTAAAGTTGAAGCATCCGGTATCAAAGCTCCTGTAGCAGG
>JAQXLM010000116.1 GCA_029012125.1 Eubacteriaceae bacterium
CAAGCAGCTTAGCAGGTACATGCAGTGTCAGCAATGCTGCTTTTTTCTTATTCGAAGTTATTTAGTTTAGGAATAAAACGTGAATTGAAAAGAAAAAACGATTAATGCAAATTCTCGGATTCAGGGTATAAAAAGAGCAAAAGAGTAAAAAATAGTACCGTGAACAGGCAAATTGTGATATGATGCTCCTATCAGGAAGTGATGAAAGTGAGGAAACAGGGATGCTGATACATGACAGGCTGAAGCCCTTGAAACGAAAGGGATTACAGAGCTGCAGTCATAACATCTCCACCACTTTTTAGACCTAGGTAGAAAATGCCTAGGTTCTTTTATTTCCAACGGTTTCGACCGATAAATCCAGCAGTATCAAGGCTTTTGGGCTTTATCATTAATTATCTCAGACCCATCTCCGGTCATTTCAGACTCAGAAAACTGGGGATGAAACAGGAGGTTTTTTGATGGTATTGGGGATGAAACGTGAGGACTTCGACTCCTTTGAACCAGGCGAGAGTGAGTAGAGTTGACAGCAAGTGTTCCTTTTGATGCCGAAAGGTTTGCACATTCGATTATTTCCGGATACTTTGACATACTAAATTTGAAAGGAGGATTGATATTTATGTCTAAAAAATCAATTGCTAAAAAACTGTTTTGGAACATTGCTGAGAGTAGTGGAGATTTTCATCCTTCCGGTGAAGAGTATGAGGAAGCAAGAAAAAAGAGGGATGAAGCAGAAAGTAAACTGATAGCCATACTCCCAGAGGGCGGGATGAAGATTTTCGAGGAATTCATGGAAGCTGCAGGACATGTAGAGGCTTTAGAACAAGAGGAAATCTACAGCCAGGGGTTTTACTTTGGTTTACAGCTTACAGCAGAAGCATACACAAAGAATAAGAACAGTGTAGCAAAATGAATCTTTGAGTAAATGCAGACCGAATATCTTTTCTTTTCTGATTGTGGAAACAGTGATATAATCTGAGTGGTAAACTGGAATTTGTAGGGGGATATTGAATGAAAAAATTAGTTATATATGTACACGGCAAAGGGGGAACAGCAGAGGAAGCAATGCATTATCGGACGCTCTTTGTTGAAAGTGATGTTATTGGGTTTGACTATAAATCGCAAAATCCTTGGGAAGCAAAAAGCGAGTTTTCTGATTTCTACGATTTGCACAGCAAAGAATATGATTCTGTCATTTTGGTTGCAAACAGCATCGGGGCTTACTTTTCGATGAATGCCTTGGCTGAAAAGAACATTTCCCAAGCCATGTTTATTTCGCCTATCGTAAACATGGAGCGGCTCATTGCAGATATGATGATGTGGTCCAATGTAACAGAGGCGGAGCTGGAAAGCAAAAAAGAGATCCCCACAGAGTTTGGCGAAACATTATCTTGGGAATACCTGTGCTATGTACGGAAGCACCCGATTAAGTGGAACATTCCAACCTGCATTTTATATGGTGCAAATGATAATTTGACTTCCGTAGAAACCGTATCTGGATTTGCAGAACAAATTGGGGCAAGTCTCACAGTAATGAATGACGGAGAACACTGGTTCCATACAAATGAGCAGATGGAGTTTCTCGACAATTGGATTAGAAATTCAATTTGACAAATTCCAGTTTGTAGAGATGTAAATTGAATATGAGAATGGGCTACGAATAGCTTAGCAAGTACATGCAGTGTCAGAGATGGCACTGCTATTTTAATATACTGCGAAAGGAGGACGAGGATGAGTAAGGTAATAGCTATTTGTAACCAGAAGGGTGGCGTAGGAAAAACAACTACTGCAGCCAACCTAAGTGCAGCTTTGGCCATGGAAGGTAAGAAGGTTCTTGCCATAGATATGGACCCTCAGGCTGATCTGTCTACCTGCCTTGGCTTTGCAAGAACAGACGTATTGGATGTAACTGTATCTGATATGATGACCAAGGCAATCAATGATGAAGCCTTCAGCTGGAGAGAAGGCCTGCTTGAAAGTAAGGATGGAGTGTATCTGCTTCCTGCAAATCTCAATCTATCTGCCATGGAAATGAATCTTGTAAGCACCATGAACAGGGAAAGAGTACTTAAAGGCTACGTGGACAAGGTTAAAAAGAACTTTGACTTTGTCATTATCGACTGCATGCCTTCACTTGGAATGATTACAGTCAATGCGCTTTCTGCAGCAGACTCGGTCATTATTCCCGTACAGTCTCACTATCCGCCTGACAGAGCTGATTCCGCAGCTCCTTGAAATGGTCGATGACAATAAGATTGCACTAAGACCTGCCGTTGAAATCTCTTACCTTCCAAAGGATCTTCAGAAGGAACTTCTTGATAACATCGAGATGGAGGCATGCACCTCTTCACATGACCAGACTCTTCGAATGAGAAACCTTCTAAGGCAGAACAAGCTGACCCCCGAAGTGATAACCATGATTATGCAGGAGGAGAAGCCGAATCAGAAGGAAAAGATAATCCTAAGAGACGACAGAACAAGAAATCTTCTGCCTAAGAATCTGCCTGTAAGCCAGAGAGAGGAATATATCATCAAGGCACTTGAACACTACGGAAGATATTTAAAGAAACAGAGAGAGCAGGAAAGATAGCCCTTTATTCGCTGATTCAGAAAATGAGTCAGCGGAGATACATGTGCAAATCGCACATTTGCACAATATAGATTCTCTTTTTAAAATGGGCAAAAGGAAGTAAAAGAATGAAAACAAAAGAAAAGGTTTTGATTGTTGTTCCGGTTGTTGTGTTGCTGGCAATTGCCGGAGTTATTTACTGGTTTCTGATTTACAGGAAATACGGACAATGCATCGGACTGCTGCCGGAAGAACTG
>JAQXLM010000117.1 GCA_029012125.1 Eubacteriaceae bacterium
TTGTTCAATTCTGATTTAGTGTGACCTGATGACAAGCAGTAATTATCAATCGATACATACTTTCTACCATCAACCCTCACTTCTTTTGTACAGTCACCATCAGGAAGCTCTTCAATTTCTACAAAGCCTGTTCCATCCTTAGCTTTTATGGTCATCAAATCATCATCAAGCTTTGAAAGCTTGTTCTTGTCATACGACAGATTCCTTCCTGCGAGATAAGCGACCAAATCAACACGGGACTCAAAGGCTATTGCTTTCATATAAGCCCCTTTTTCATTGTACTCATGTACCAGATATTCTTTCTTGATATTCATTTTAAACACCTCAGCATAGCCCTATCGTGAGGACAAATTCGACGTGAGATGCTCAGATTTTTAATGGCAGTATTATTGTATCATAATTCCTTTTTTAATCAAAGCGGTAGTGTACCATTCAGACAGTGCAAGGTTCGCACGAAACCGTGCAAGAGTAAGGAAATAGGCTATGAAGAAGCTATATGTGAGATTGTCTGAATGTGAGTTGATTCTGCTTAAGGATTATACCTGGAAAGCGGGTACAAAGACTTACAAAAAAACCATAGAAAAACTCATTGAGGAAGATGCAGTTTCTGTTTTATGCATTATATCTTCCATTGAAAAACACCTCAGAAAAACTGCTGTGAACTTTCGACAGATGGAGTCTTTCATGCAGAAAAAAGATACTATTCTTACTGAAGAAATTACGAACACAATTGCTACTGCCATTCAAAGTATTTCAAGGTTTACCTCATCCATTCTGGGCAATATTCAAAGAGGTTCAGGTGACAGATTTGAAGTGCAGATTCGTCTTGAAGATGAAACGAAAGAAACACTGAAGCAAATGAAGAAATCAGGGTATTTCCGGACTTATGATGCACTCCTAAGATATATGCTTTATACACACTTTGAATATATGGACATGAACAAACTTGAGCTCTGCTTTTCCATCATAAAAGAAACAGGATTCATATTTAATCATGAAGCTCATTCATACCACATTACCCATTTTGTAGACTTTACGAAACTCAGACAAATCTTGCCTAAATATCAGAGAGCAATAGATGAAGTTATAGGGATAATCGGAGGTTAAAGTATGGTATTGAACATAAAGCTATCCAAAGCCTTTCCGGAGAGAGCCATCCAATATGCAGTTGGTAAAAACCTTTTGGACAAACCCATAAAACGGAATCTGTTTTGCGATGAAGATTCCATCAAGGAAATGAGGGAAACCGCTGAAAAATATGGCAAATGGACAACCCATGATGAACGTAAGACTTTCTCCATGATTATAAGTCCTAACCCGAAGGATAACCCAACCGAAGAGCAGGTTATAGAAGTTTCAGAAGCTGTCCTTGACAAGTTTTTCCCAACAATACAAGGATTCTTGGTTCTCCATAAAGACAGAGGAAGAGATGCAAATAAGACCAAACCGATTCTTCACTCACATTTTTATGGAAGTGTCATAGATCCAATAACTGGTAAGAATATCCATCTGCCAAACAAGGATATTAACGAAATAAGAGCTTGGGCTGATAACTTTGCTCACGAGCATTTTGGATGGTCGATATTCGAGAGGGGAAAACGTAGCAGGAATAGTTATCGTAATAAGATGATGCGAGAAATTGTGAAGTCTGGACATAGTAGTTGGATGCGGAACCTGACGATGATTGTGGAGGAAGCGTATAACTCCGCCTTGTCATTTTCAGACTTTGAAAGACGTCTCCGCAACCGGGGCATATCGCCGGAATATCCTGATAGAGCTTCACCTATACGATTACATTTTGATGTTGGTGGAAAGGAGATGAAAGTAAATGCTACCTCAATTTCCAGTCTACTGTCATGGGAAGAACTATCAAAAAAGTTTACAGAACTAAAAAAGGAGGACATTCAATATGGATTCCAGGGACACAAACAGAGGAACCAGGAAAAAATCCAAATGGGTGCAGGATTTAATCAAAGAAGAAGCAGTCCAACCACAGGAAGTGGAACACGTAGTGGGCAGGGATCAGTCGGCAGTAATGGAAGAAAAATCAACTACGGATGCATCATATGCTCACGCGACAAAGACATCTGCCACAAATGTACAGAATTCAAAAATGGAAGAGGAGGATACTCTCATGGAAGTAGAACTCGCTGAAAAGCTCAAGGAAATCCAGCAGGGAATCGATTCCAATCAAAAAAAGCAACTAACCGTTCTTAATCAGATTTTTACAAAAGCAAAGGAAGTCATCGATGAAGACAAGGTTAAGATTGCAACCCTTGAGGCTGATAACCGCTATTATTCAAGATTGTCCGAGGATGTTGTGGGACTTAAGAAACAGCTCAAAACCTACAAGAAGTTGTTCTGGGGAACCATCGGAACAATAACAATCGTGCTGATTTTATACTTGCTGATTACGTAAGAAGAAGCCCCGTCAACTTGGGGCTTCTTCCTTTGTAAATGAGTTCTGGATAGCATCAATAGCAGATGCCTTGACTACCTTAAACGACGTTCCAGCACCATCTGATTCCAAGATTCCAGCTTTGATCAGACGACCCAACCATCGGGTCTCCTGTTTGGGATTGATCTGTCTGCTGATCTCCGCGGATCCTTTGTCCTTCCATTGTTCAGTTGCGAAGTCTTTAAGCTGTTCCTTAGTTATGACCAGTTGATTGGGGCATTCCTTGTATACTATTTTGAATGCAATTTTCAGCACCTCAAGATCCAGTGCATCCTGAGTAGTTTTCTTGACCGCAGAAACGTTATCTACCTTTTTCAGAACACAGCTTGTAACCTTATCTCCTGACTCAAATTCAAATGAAGTTTCGTGTTCTTCCAACTTAAAAGCTATTGGTTCGTCCATAAGCCTTCCAAGACGGTTCTTTGTCTGATCAAACAGGAGAATTTCTGGATCATCTGCCCGTGCAAGTCGAAGTTCTGTATCAAGGGATCCTTTGAATACTGAACTGCCACGTCCCCTTTTTTCATCCGATATCCCTGTGTGATGGACAAGAAGGATTGTACTGTTGTTTTCCGCAGATATAGACTTGAGTGCCTGAACAAAGGCAGTAGCACTTTGCGTAGCGTTCTCATCCCCCTTCATAAATAAATTCATTGTGTCGACTGCAATAATGTCAGGCTTTTTAGTACCAAAACGGTGATCCAAGACTTTCTGTAACTTATCCACAGAAGCAGGATCATCAAGTGTGATTGTCCCGTTTTCTATATAGAAATTGTCGTTATAAGAGACTGTAACATTATGTTGTTCCAACCAACATTTAATCCTCGGCAATACTGCGGAATACCCCTCAGCACACATGTAGAGGCACCTTGCCTTGCGACATTCAATTCCATGCCAGCTCAGCAAGCCATAAGCAAATGTCAAAAAAAGATCGATTACGATAAAAGTCTTGCCCATTCCTGACGGAGCAAAAATCAAACACAAACTTGGTCCTGTAGCTATATATCCTTTTAGTAACCACTCGCATGCCTTGAAGGATCTGAGTGCAAGCCACAAGGGTTTGATGACTATTCCTTCTTTGACACCTAGCAAGTCTGCGAGATTGTCTCCCCTAATGAATCGTTCATAAACGGAGACAGGCTGACCATCTTCCATCAAATCAACAACGGAGGCCCTACACTCCATTGCAATCTTAACTCCATCACCAGCAGTAACAATTTTTGCATCTGGAAATAGTTTCACCATGGCAGGAATATTTTTTTTGCTGATATAAGTCGCAGAAGTGACTCCCAATTCCTGAAAAAGAATACAAGCAGATATAATGTCCGGAACTACGATGGTTGGTTCATCGCTACCAATAACGAAGTGATCGCCGATCTGAAGCTTCACTCCAACCGGTTGTCCTTCGTCAGAAATCGATACTTCACACCTGATCTTAAGGTTTATATCGTATAGTGGAAGAACGATTCTTCCATCTTTAAGCCTTATTCCGCAAGGCATGTCCAGTCCATGCGATGCAAAGAATTTCAAAGCCATTTCAGCTTCCTTGTAAGCAGGTTTCCAGACTTCACGCTTTATACTAGCTAAGATTTTTTGAGGGGATAAGGGAACAACAGTAAGAGCATTAGGAGCATCGGATTCACTCTCCTTTCTCTTCTTATCCATGGTCTTTTCAATCCATGCAAATATCTTTCTGAATAAAACTAAAAGCATCTTTTCTCCTTTAAAAAACAGCCAGGGATTGCTCCCCGGCTGATTTCTTTCGAATCGATTAGAACGGTTCAGAACCGAAATCGTTGGAATCCTTGAATTCTTCATCCGATACCGGAACGTACTCTGGTACATAGTTGTTCAGATATTCCTGATTAGTAGTTTTAACCTCAGTATCAGCGGATGGGGCTTCATTACAGAGCCGAGAAAGGTTGGCTTTAAGAATCTCATTGTTATTTTGGGGATTCCAGTACATGTAGCGATCGATTATGTTGTAACCATTTTTATCTACTCCAACCCTAACCATGCAACTCATGCCTTCGAACCCCCTCGCGTCGCTTGGCGG
>JAQXLM010000118.1 GCA_029012125.1 Eubacteriaceae bacterium
CAGAATCTCATCCGGATTCAGCGTTTCTTTCAGCGTGTATTCATCACCCCATGCGCCGTATACTTTCTTTCCGTTTACGGTTCTGTATGCATGGACACGGAACTTGTAGATGCTGTCATCATCGACAATGTCTATCTAGACCTGCGTCTTCGTAATGCGTCTTGCAAGATCTTCTTCAATCGTAAGCGTTTTTACCTCGCCGTCTACAAGCGTAGTTACATACCCTTCCGGGTTTTCCCTTATTATCATCGACAAGTAACGTGTAATAGGCATCAAATTTTTTAATCCGGTTGTCTGTACCATATACATAGCTCTTCCATCCAGTCCATTTGCCATCTGTCTTTCTGTTCACCTGGCATTCATAGCGAGACACTCCTGCAACAGGTTCCCAGTCCAGCGTGGTCATGCCCAAGCCTGCAGGCGATCCATTCGCCTCGTTGAACTTCACCTTATTCGGTCTTGCGTAGGTTGCAGTCACCGGAGAATACTTCGTATATACGGTCTTTCCGCCAATCTTCTTATATCATCTGGCCTTGTAGTAGCAATACTTGCCGGTCGTTCTTCCGGTATTGGTGTAGCTGTTCTTTGTCGTACTGAATGCCTTGGCGTAAGTCCCGTTTTCAGTGGTTGCATGATACACAATGTATCCGTCCAGGCCGTCGATCTTATCCCAGGTTATTTTGATCTTACTGTAGCTGTAGGACGCCGCTTTGGCTGCCGGTGTGATTGCTCTCACCTGGATGCTTGTAAGTTCGGTTGATGCCGATACATAGCCCGGCAGTACCATAGTCAGCATTAGCGCAACCATCAAAGCTTTAATCATCACATGTCTTAACTTTTTCATCTTCTCCTTCCTCCACTTCCCTTTTTTCTGTGTATTTTGCAATGGCCAAACGAAATATATTTTGAGAGATTCAGAGCGAACAATATGATTTAGGATATTATCTGTTTGAAATCTTTCCGAGTGGTTGGGAGCACTTAAACCTTACATCCCACAGTATCTCTCCCTTAGCCTTTCTCTTGCTCCTAAAACGGTTAATGTTTCAGCTTCCTAAATTTCTTTCCTGCTCTGCTTGCAAAACCTTTGCCCGCAGTTTCAAGATTTGCACTCTTTTTTCAAAGGCTTCAAGGCTCATAGCAACCAAATCCCCTTTTCCATTCTTTGTAATGCAGATTGGTTCCAGGGTTTCTTCTGCTAAGGTTGAAATGGATGAATAATCATATATTAATGCAGTGAATGATTTCGTCATCATCAAGGCCACCTATAAATCTTTTTTGCGGAATAAGTACATTGTAATTATTGTGTTTTGCAATGTGGTCCTACATGTCCTCCGTTCTGCCAAAAAGGTTATATGCCGCAGAAATTCGATTCGCATATTTGCATTCTGAATTCACACACCTGTTTAACAGTGTCATTGAAGTAACAAGTGTTTCCTCGAAGGAAGACTTCCATTCATCATAACTTAAATCCTTCGTCGGTAAAACATAGACAGGGATGGTATAGAATTTGTCAAACCAATTGTAGTTGCTTATATTGTGACTGCAGAATTCTTTTAACTGGCTTTCCATCCTTGAATCTTCGATACGGATTGCTTCCTCTGAGGTTGGAAAAATAGTGCCTGTAGCATGTCCATTGATTGAATTCATATCGCGAATACATTTTGTATAGTCATCCAAAAGAAACCCGCTAATACTTTTCTTCTTGCTGATTGTCTCCCCCCAGGCAGGTTTAAACTTTGCGTCCAAAATCATGAAGGGCTTGTCACCATCGCAGAAAACAAAATCAGGATATGTACTTTCCTTATATGTCCTGGACTTACCATAGTCGAACACTTTTATTTCTTCCTGCCCTTTTACAGTACAGTGATTCAGCGTTATGTTCTTTTGCAGATAGATTTCCCATAAGTCAGGAATATAGAACAAGAATCCCTCGACTTCACTTCCCATGCTATCTTCAAAGGGAGATACTCCTTCATCCCGCAATATCTTTAGGCATATTTTCCTTAATTGCTCATATTCGGTAAAGTACGGATGAGAAAGAGGATTTAGATTTTTCGATACCAAAAGATTAGGTGAATACAGAGGATACCCAATATCATATTTTAATTGTTCCAGTATCTTTCCGAAATCCCTTTCTGTTTCAATCATTTCATAGACATAATCCGCATACTTCCTTTTCAAGTAGGAAAATGCTTCGATTATCAAATG
>JAQXLM010000119.1 GCA_029012125.1 Eubacteriaceae bacterium
ACCGCCCCAGCCTCGCAAACTGAACGGTTATTTTCTTAACTAATCATTATGTGGGCTAACCGTCTATCGGTAGCACCTTTTCTATGATTATATTAACATCAAATTTTCAATATGTCAAAATCTTTATTTAAAACAATCCCATGTATCACATTTATTTCACTCTATTCGAACTCTACCGTTCCCGGTGGTTTAGAGGTCAGATCATAAAGTACACGATTTACTCCATCAACCTCATTAACGATTCTGTTCATTACTGTCTGCAGAACCTGCCATGGAATTTCCGTAGCTTCAGCCGTCATGAAATCTTCAGTAGTCACTGCCCTAAGAGCAACTGCATAGTCATAGGTTCTGAAGTCACCCATAACGCCTACTGAACGCATGTTAGTAAGTGCAGCAAAATACTGATTGATGCTCTTATCCAGACCTGCCTTTGCAATCTCTTCACGGTAAATAGCATCTGCCTCCTGAACAATTCTGCATTTTTCAGCTGTTACTTCGCCGATAATTCTCACGCCAAGACCCGGACCCGGGAATGGCTGACGGAATACCAGATACTCAGGTATTCCCAGTTCCAGACCTGCACGACGCACTTCATCCTTAAACAACAGGCGAAGTGGTTCGATGATTTCTTTAAAGTCAACGTAGTCAGGAAGACCCCCTACGTTATGGTGAGATTTGATTACCGCAGAGTCTCCCAGTCCGCTTTCGATAATATCCGGATAGATTGTTCCCTGCACAAGGAAATCAACCGCACCGATTTTCTTCGCTTCCTCTTCAAATACTCTGATGAATTCCTCACCGATAATCTTCCTCTTTGCTTCAGGTTCGGTAACACCTGCAAGCTTATCATAGAAGCGCTGCTGCGCATTTACTCTTATAAAGTTAAGCTCGTACTCACCATCAGGACCGAATACTGCTTCAACCTCGTCTCCTTCATCCTTACGCAGAAGCCCGTGGTCTACGAAGACACAGGTCAGCTGCTTTCCTATTGCCTTTGACATCAAAACTGCCGCAACGCTGGAATCCACTCCTCCTGACAGAGCACACAGAGCTTTTCCATTACCAACCTTTGCTCTGATTTCCTCAATAGTACTCTCCACAAAGGACTCCATTTTCCAGTCACCGGCACATCCACACACATCGTATATAAACGATCTCAGCACCTCAGTACCTCTCACGGAATGGGTTACCTCAGGATGGAACTGAACAGCAAATACGCCCGCATCTCTGTTTTCCATTGCTGCTACAGGACATACCGGTGTGTGTGCAGTCACAGTGAAGCCCTCCGGTGCCTTTGCAATGTAGTCGGTATGGCTCATCCACATAACAGTTTCATCTTCAACGTCCTTGAACAGGCAATCCTTATTATCAACTGTTATTGCAGTTTTGCCGTATTCGCTTACAGGTGCGGTTTCAACAGTTCCTCCCATGGACCATGCGATAAGCTGTGCACCATAACAGATTCCCAGAATAGGAATGCCGCTCTTGAAAAGTTCCACGTCGTAGTGTGGAGACTTCATGTCATATACACTGTTCGGTCCGCCGGTTAAGATTATTCCCTTTGGATTCTTCTCTTTGAGTTCTTTCAGAGGCATTGTATATGGATGAACTTCGCAGTACACTCCGGCTTCACGCACACGACGTGCAATCAGCTGGTTATACTGACCTCCAAAGTCTAATACAATTATTAACTCTCTACTCATACTCAGATATCTCCTATCTTATTGCGTTAGCTGATGAATCACGAAGAATTACGTCGTGAGCACCACCTTCAACAATAGATGTTGCAGATACCAGTGTTAATTTGGCATTCTTCTGTAATTCAGGAATTGAAAGCACTCCACAGTTACACATAGTTGACTTAACCTTGTTTAATGATAGATTTACGTTATCGTGAAGTGAGCCGGCATATGGAACATATGAGTCAACGCCCTCTTCAAACTTCATTCTAGGATCTCCGCCCAGGTCGTATCTCTGCCAGTTACGTGCTCTGTTAGAACCTTCTCCCCAGTATTCCTTAACGTAGTTGCCGTTGATGTTCAGCTTGTTAGTTGGAGATTCATCAAATCTTGCAAAGTATCTTCCAAGCATCAGGAAGTCAGCACCCATTGCAAGTGCTAATGTCATATGGTAATCGTATACAATTCCACCGTCAGAACAGATAGGAACGTATATTCCAGTTTCCTCGAAGTACTTGTCTCTTTCTGCTGCAACTTCAATTACCGCAGATGCCTGTCCACGACCGATTCCCTTCTGTTCTCTTGTGATACAGATTGAACCGCCGCCGATACCGATTTTGACAAAGTCTGCACCTGCATCTGCCAGGAATCTGAATCCTTCACCATCTACTACGTTTCCGGCACCGATTTTAACATCATCGCCGTATCTCTCTCTTGTCCATTTAATGGTTTCAAGCTGCCATTCGGAATATCCTTCTGAGGAGTCAATGCAAAGAATATCAGCACCTGCATCTACCAGAGCAGGGATTCTTTCCTCGTAGTCACGAGTGTTTACGCCTGCACCGACAATGTATCTCTTGTTAGCGTCCAGCAATTCGTTTGGATTGGACTTATGTGCATCATAGTCTTTTCTGAAGACAAAGTGAGTTAATCTCTGGTTATCATCGATAATTGGAAGAGCATTCAGCTTGTGATCCCAAAGAACATTGTTAGCTTCACTCAGGGTGCAGCCTGCCTTTGCATAGATAAGCTTTTCAAATGGAGTCATGAATTCTGAAATCTTAGTATCAGAATCCATTCTGCTTACTCTGTAATCTCTGCTTGTTACCAGACCCAGAATCTTGCCTTCAGGAGTGCCGTCTTCTGTGATTGCAATTGTTGAGTGACCTGTTCTTGCCTTCAACTCTAAAACATCAGCTAAGGTCTGATCAGGTCTAAGATTGGAGTCACTTGTTACAAAACCTGCTTTATATGACTTTGCTCTCTTAACCATTGCTGCCTGACTTTCAATTGACTGTGACCCAAAAATGAAAGAAATTCCACCTTCTTTTGCAAGTGCAACTGCCATTTTATCGTCAGAAACAGCCTGCATGATAGCTGATACAAGTGGAATATTTGCGTGGATCGCAGGTTCTTCACCCTTCTTGAACTTTACGATCGGTGTCTTTAAGCTTACGTTTTCAACCCTGCATTCTTTTGATGAATAGCCTGGTACTAATAAATACTCGTTAAATGTTCTTGATGGTTCGTTAAAAAAGTGCGCCATTTGTGTTCTCCTCTCTTATATTAAAAACTGATAATTATAACTTTAGAAATTTTTTATATTTATTTATTCTATACCATTTTAAGCCCTTTTACAAGATTAAAAACATATTATATAATAAAGATATAACAAAAAGAAAAGGAGGGTTACTGTGCATACACACGATATGATTGCAGACCTGGCTCTCATGCTTCTGACGGCCGGTTTCACTACAATTTTATTCAAAAAGATCAAACAGCCGCTCATCCTTGGCTACATTCTGGCTGGTTTTCTTACCGGACCTTTCTTTCCACTCTTCTTTGATGTTGAATCCACCTCATCCATAGAAGTCTGGAGCGAAATCGGTGTAATCTTTCTGATGTTTCACATAGGACTGGAGTTTAATCTCCACAAGCTGATTAAGCTTGGCGGCACACCTATTCTTGTGGGCATTATCGAAATATCAGGCAGTCTTCTGCTGGGTTATCTTGTCGGACATCTTATGGGCTTCACCGTAATCAACTCTATTTTCCTCGGTGTTATGCTTTCAATAAGTTCCACAGCCGTAATCCAGAAAACCTTTGAGGAGCTTGGTGTCAAAAATGAAAAATATGCTCATCTTGTACTTGCCGACCTGATAATAGAAGATATTATGGCCATTTTTATGATGGTTATTCTGTCTACAATATCTGTCAGCAAAAATGTTTCAGGTGGTGCACTGACATTAAATCTTGCTTTGATGCTCTGCTACCTTGCGGTCTGGCTTATTATCGGAATCTTCATCGTTCCGACCCTGCTGAACAAGGTAATAAACCTCATGACTGATGAAATGCTTCTCATTCTTTCGCTGGGATTATGCTTCGGCATGATAATGGTTTCCAATGCCCTTGGCTTCTCTTCAGAGCTGGGTGCCTTCATCGCCGGCTCAATTATCGCAGGTACTGTTCATGTGGAACGGGTTGAACATCTGAGCAAAGGAATTAAAGACATGTTTGTTGCAATCTTTTTCCTCTCTGTGGGAATGAAAGTTGACCCCGGCATTATTGTAAGCCATTGGCCAATGATTATTATTCTTGCATGTACGGTTATTTTTTCCAAGTTTATATTTGCCGGTCTGGGCATGCTGATTTCCGGTCAAAGTCTTTCCACAGCTCTTCACGTAGGCTTCAGTCTCGGACCTATCGGAGAATTTTCATTTATTATCGCATCCCTCGGCATCAGCCTGAAGGTTATGGAATCATCTCTGTATCCGATTATTGTTTCTACAGCTATTCTTACGGCTTTCGTATCACCTCTGCTGATGAAGCACTCTGATGGTTTCATAGTCAGGATATCAAAGATTATTCCGACTAACCTGCTCAAGCTTATTGAGAAGAACGCATCATGCAAAAAGGAAGACGACAGTGAAGACAGCGACTGGACTAATTTCATCAAAAAATACATTTCAGGTATTGGTCTTTACGGTGTTTTGATGCTTGTGGCTGTAATATCAGGATGCAAGCTTCTGCTTCCTGTTATGGAAAATCTCTGTGGTCAGACCCTGGGTAAGCTGGTAACTTTGATGATGATTTATTTTGTAATAGCCATGTTCGTAAAACCGATGATGGGTTTCAGCAACACTTATTTTACAGCATTATGGCTGAAAAATCGTGCAAATCATCTGCCGCTGGTGGCTTTTACTATTATTAAGGTGGTGCTTATTGCAGCCATTGCATCCTTCCCTATTACGCTGATTTGGAATGCTCCACCGCTGTTCACCGTGCTTTTCATAATTCCGACGATTTGTCTGACAGCGAAAAAAGGATTCATGTCCACCTCTTATCTGAAGCTGGAAACCAGATTCCTTCGAAATCTGAACGAGCGAATAATTGAAAGGGAAAATGCCGGCGGAGTACATCAGTCATGGCTGGACGAGGAGCTTAGAATCATATCCTTTATTGCACCCGAAGGCTCAGATATTCTCAATAAAACCATCAAGGATTTAAACTGGGGACATCGTTATAATGTTTTCGTCGTAAAATTACGCCATCACGGAAAGCATTACATCCTTCCTTCAGCTGACATGACCATTCACGCTGATGACAAGGTATTCGTAATAGGCGATCCAAAATCAATCGATAATTTCTATCATCTGGTCAATATAGTTCCGTCCAGGGTGCCTCGAACACTTAAGGAATTCATGGACAGCGGATACCCGGATCCGGATAACGCCTTGGCATTCTGTGCAGTTAAGCTTACCGGTGATGAACCTTACGCCGACAAAACAATTAAACGCAGCAGAATTCGTGACAAGTGGCACTGCATGATTCTCGGACTGCAGCAAAACGGACTTCCTATCGTAATGCCACATATAGACACTAAACTGCAAAAAGACGATATACTCTGGATTATGGGCTCCAATCGAAATGTTGCCCGCATGATATCGGAGAGTATAGAAGCTGAAATAAGTGAGAAATAACATACTAAAACCCCCTGCACCATAGGTATAGGGGGTTTCTTAGTTATAACAGGTTTACATCTATTTCTGCACCATCCTGTTTCAGTTTGATTGCCTTTGTAAATATACGCGCTGTATCCATACAGGTAAGAACAGGGAATCCTCTTTCTATAGCGGCTCTTCTGATTGGGAAAGTATCTTCACCAATCAGGTTTATTGCCTTTGGTGGATTAATAAGGATTTGTATAGCTTGTCCTATTTCTTCTTTTACCATAGGATATTCCAGAATTTCAAGGTCAATATCCTGAGTTTTAAGGTAATTCCCTGTGTTTGGTGATGCATAGATTTTGAATCCCAGGTTTGCATAGGCTTTGATAATCTCTGCACTTTCTGAGGTCTTGTCATGATCTCTGAGTGCTACGAAAACTCCACCCTCAGTGGGAATTCTGTTTCCTGCGCCCAGGAAGCCTTTATATACTGCCATGTCCAGATTCCTGTCGATGCCAAGAACCTCTCCCGTCGACTTCATCTCAGGTCCCACTGCTACATCAACATCCGTAAGCTTTGCGTCTGAGAAAACAGGAATCTTAACAGCATAGTAATCCTGTTTCTTGTACAAACCGGTTCCCCATTCCATGTCGGCAAGCTTGCTGCCCGTCATAACTGCTACGGCAATCTTTACCATGGGAACCTTTGTTACCTTTGATAGTATCGGAACCGTACGTGATGCTCTTGGGTTGACTTCTATAACGTAAACCTTGTTGCCGTCCCAAGCGTACTGAATGTTTACCAGCCCTACGATGTGAAGAGCCTTTGCAATCCTCTTCGTGTTTGCAACCAGCTCGTCCATAACCTCCTGTGGAAGTGTGTATGGCGGATAAACAGTGCAACTGTCTCCTGAGTGAACCCCGGTTCGTTCAACATGTTCCATGATACCGGGTATCAAAACATTTTCCCCGTCAGCAATGGCATCTACCTCTATTTCCTTTCCTTCAACATACTTATCAATCAGTACCGGATGCTCATGCGACATTTTTACCGCTTCTTTCAGGTATTTACGCAGCTCATCATCTGAGTAAACCACCTGCATTGCACGCCCGCCGATTACAAATGAGGGTCTTACCATCAGAGGATAGTAGCCCAGTCTTTCTACTGCTTCAAAAGCCTCTGTCTCAGTTCTTACTGCGCAGCCCTTTGGAGTCGCAATGTCCAGCAGGTCCAGAAGGTCAGAGAATTTTTCCCTGTCCTCTGCCAGGTCAATATACTTATTCTGAGTTCCCAGGATTCTGATACTTCTCTCTGCTAACTTTGATGCCAGATTTAACGATGTCTGTCCCCCGAACTGAAGAATTACACCCTCCGGTCTTTCCTGCTTAATAACATTCATGACGTCATCGATGTGCAGTGGCTCGAAGTACAGTTTATCTGAAGTATCAAAATCTGTGCTTACTGTTTCAGGGTTGTTGTTTATGATAATTGATTCATATCCCAGCTCTTTCAAAGCCCATACACCCTGAACACAGCAGTAGTCAAATTCAATTCCCTGGCCGATTCTGATAGGTCCTGAGCCTACAACCAGAATCTTTTCATTTGGAGATCTGTGACTTTCGTTTTCTCCACCGAAGCTCTGATAGTAGTATGGGGTTTTTGCCTCAAACTCCCCTGCACAAGTATCTACTATCTTGTATACCGGATAGATTTCATGATAAAGTCTGATATCCTGAAGCACTTCTCTCTTCATTCCTGTCAGATGAAGAATCTCTTCGTCTGTAAAGCCTCTCATCTCAGCCTCCCGGATAAGGTCAGCCGTTATTTCCTCAGTCATCAAAGCTTTTTCCATCAGAATGAGTCCTTTGATTTTGTTCAGGAACCATCGGTCAATCTTAGTTGATTCATAGATTTCATCCACTGTCTTAAGTCCTCTTCTGAAAAGCTCAGCAATGCAGAAGAGTCTCTCATCATCACAGCGAAGCATTTTCTCGAAAAGCTTGTTATCATCAAGAGCTGAAACATAAGGTGTTCTCAGACCTGCCCCCTCTATTTCCAGTGAATCAATTGCCTTAAGCAGTGCACTCTCAAAGTTTCTGTCAATAGCCATAATTTCACCGGTTGCCTTCATCTGAGTTCCAAGCTTTCGGGAAGCTGTTCTGAACTTGTCAAAAGGCCACTTGGGAAATTTTACGACACAGTAGTCAAGAGCAGGTTCAAAACATGCACTTGATCCTTCCGTTACATAGTTTTTCAACTCATCCAAGGTGTAACCGATTGCAATCTTTGCTGCAATTTTTGCAATGGGATAGCCTGCAGCCTTAGATGCCAGGGCAGAAGAACGACTTACCCGCGGATTGACTTCGATTACAATATATTCATCCTTGTCCGGATTCAATGCGAACTGAACGTTACATCCACCTTCTATTTCCAGATGTCTTATTATTTTCAGAGAGGAATCACGCAACATCTGGTACTGACTGTCATTAAGTGTCTGTGTTGGGGCAACTACTATACTGTCTCCCGTATGTACACCTACCGGGTCAAGGTTTTCCATGCTGCATATGATTATGCAGTTGTCTTTGCTGTCTCTGATTACTTCGTATTCAACTTCCTTCCATCCGGCAACGGATTTTTCAATAAGTATCTGTCCTATGGCACTCTTTTCTATTCCCATCTTGCAGAAATGTTCCAGTTCTTCATCGTTATTTGCAATTCCTCCACCTGTGCCTCCAAGGGTATAGGCGGGTCTGATGATTACAGGATATCCGATTTCTTTTACAAATTGCCTGCATTCTTCCAATGATGTGGCAATTGTGCTTGGCGGAATAGGCTCGCCTATGTTCATCATCAGCTCTTTAAAGGCTTCCCTGTCTTCAGCCTTATGAATGCTCTCTTTGTTAACTCCAAGAAGCTTACAGTTATACTTTTCAAAAATGCCCTTCTCATCAAGTGACATTGCAAGATTAAGACCGGTCTGTCCTCCAAAGCCAGCAAGTACGCCTTCAGGTTTTTCCTTTTCCAAAATCTTAATAATGGCTTCTTCTGTAATCGGCTCCAGGTAAACCTTGTCGGCAATTCCCTGATCCGTCATAATTGTTGCCGGATTGCTGTTTATCAGTATGGTTTCGATTCCTTCTTCAGTTATGGCCTTACAAGCCTGTGTTCCGGCATAGTCAAATTCTGCTGCCTGTCCTATAATAATTGGTCCGGAACCTATTATCAAAACCTTATTAAGGGTAAAATCTCGTGCCATTATAGTCTACCTCCTTCCATTAAATCGATAAACTTATCAAACAGGTATCCCGTGTCGTTAGGTCCCGGGTTCGATTCCGGATGGAACTGAACAGAGAAAACAGGTTTTGATAAATGTTGCATGCCTTCAACAGTACCATCATTCAGGTTAAGGTGTGAAACTTCCATTCCTTTAAGAACGATACTTTCTGCTTTCACCGCATACCCGTGATTCTGGGAAGTGATAGAACTTCTGCCATTGTTTTTATCGAACACACCATGGTTGCAGCCTCTGTGTCCGTACTTCAATTTATACGTGCTTCCTCCCTGTGCCAGGGCAATGAGCTGATGTCCCATGCATATACCAAAAATCGGCATCTGATTTGGGCCATAGTTACTGTTAGTAATAAGCTTCTCAATTATTTTTACAGCTTCTGTCGCTTCTGCCGGATCTCCGGGACCGTTTGTCAGGAATATTCCATCCGGTTTCTCTGCCAGAATAATTCTTGCTTTTGTTGCGTATGGATAAATGGTAAGATTACAGCCCCTGTTAAAAAGCTCATTGAGAATGCTTCTTTTAACACCAAAGTCCAGAACTGCTACATTGTACTTATTATCTTCTTTTTCCCATTTGACAATTTCTTTTGTTCCTGCATACTTCATCTGATCCCCTCTCAGGGTTTCTTTAGCCAGAATTGTCTTCATTTCAGCAAGAGAGATTTTCTCGTTGGAAATCAGGCACTTCTGATTTCCTTCATTTCTGAGTTTTCTGGTAATTTCTCTTGTATCAACATTGTATACTCCCGGAACGCCTTGTTCCTTTAACCATGCATCAATACTTGAAACTGATTTCCAGTTGCTGGGCTCAAAGCATACATCATTGGCTATTACGCCCATTGCGTGAATTCTGTCTGATTCATAGTCTGTTTCATTGATGCCATAGTTACCGAGAATAGGATATGTCATAGTAATGAGCTGCTCGCTGTATGATGGATCTGTCAATGTTTTCTGATAGCCCGTCATTGCGGTGTTAAATACCAGTTCTCCCACCCTGGTTCCACTGTACCCGAATCCTTTGCCTTTAAATACGGTGCCGTCTTCAAAAATAATTATGCCTTTCATTTATGTTCTTAACTCCTTTCAGTCAACGTTAATTATTATACAGCTTTCCGTATTTGTATGCAAGCATATTTTTGCAGTTATATGTATTTTTATTCTCAATATAGTGTTTTGGTACCGAGATTTTTTTTAATAAGTACCGATGTCTTGTTCTCATAAAAAAAAGGCCCGGGATTAATATCCTGAGCCTAATATACTTAAGAAATCTCCCCACTGACGTGGGTCCCCTCTTACCGCAGGGTTTACATCATGCCGCCTGGCATTCCGCCCGGCATTCCACCCATTGCAGGTGCGCCTTCTTCTTTGATGTCAACGATTCCTGCTTCAGTTGTAAGCAGCATTGCTGATGCGGATGCCGCATTCTGAAGTGCGGATCTGGTAACCTTAGCCGGGTCAACAATTCCTGCCTCAATCATGTCAACATATTCTTCTGTTGCTGCGTTGAATCCGTAGCCAACTTCCTGCTTTTTAACTTCCGCAACTACTACGCTTCCTTCATAACCGCCGTTTTCTGCAATCTGTCTAACAGGTTCTTCCAGAGCTCTTTCGATA
>JAQXLM010000120.1 GCA_029012125.1 Eubacteriaceae bacterium
CTTTGAAGTATGCAGACGAGAACAAGGATAACAAGGAGCTTGTTCGTGCAATTCTTGACAAGGCTGCACTAAGAAAAGGTATCGATCATAGAGAAGCGTCTGTTCTTCTTGCCTGCGAAGATCCTGAGATGCTAGACGAGCTGTTCGCTCTGGCTCAGCAGATTAAGAAGGACTTCTATGGTAACAGAATCGTAATGTTTGCGCCTCTCTATCTTTCCAACTACTGTGTAAACGGCTGTGTATACTGTCCTTACCATCACCAGAACAAGAATATCGCCCGTAAGAAACTGTCTCAGGATGACATCAGAAGAGAAGTTATCGCTCTTCAGGATATGGGACACAAGAGACTTGCTCTGGAAGCCGGCGAAGACCCTGTAAACAATCCTATTGAATATATACTTGAATGTATTAAAACCGTTTATTCCATCAACCACAAAAACGGTGCAATCAGACGTGTTAACGTAAACATTGCCGCTACAACCGTTGAAGAATACCGTATGCTGAAGGAAGCAGGAATCGGTACATACATTCTGTTCCAGGAAACATACAACAAGGAAGGCTATGAAAAGCTTCATCCAACAGGACCTAAGCACAATTATGCATGGCATACTGAGGCTATGGACAGAGCTATGGAAGGCGGAATCGATGACGTAGGTCTGGGAGTTTTGTTCGGTCTTGATATGTACAGATACGAGCTTGCCGGATTGCTGATGCATGCTGAACATCTGGAAGCGGTTCATGGCGTAGGACCACATACAATCAGCGTTCCTAGAGTTCGTGCTGCAGAAGATATCAACCCTGATGACTTTGATGGCGGCGTTGATGGCGGAATAACTGACGACCTGTTTGCCAAGATTATTGCAATTATCAGAATCGCTGTACCATATACAGGTATGATTATGTCCACAAGAGAAAACCAGGAGATGCGCGAGCGCGGACTTCACATCGGTATTTCTCAGATCAGTGGTGCTTCCAAGACAAGTGTAGGCGGATACGACGAGCCGGAACCTGAAGAGGAAAACTCAGCACAGTTTGAGACGGAAGACAGAAGAACTCTGGATGAGGTTGTAAAATGGCTGATGGATATGGAATACATCCCAAGCTTCTGTACCGCATGCTACAGAGAAGGTCGTACAGGTGACAGATTCATGAGTCTGTGCAAGAGCGGACAGATTCAGAACTGCTGCCATCCAAATGCTTTGATGACACTTAAGGAATATCTGGTTGACTACGCAAGTGATGAAACCAGAAAGGTGGGAGAGGCTCTGATTGAAAAAGAATTGAAAAATATTCCTAAAGATAAGGTTCGTCAGATTGCTGAGGACTACATTAAGGAGATAGAAAATGGAAAGAGAGACTTCAGATTTTAACCGAACACCTTCTGCAGGTCGCGTTCACGTTTCCTTCTTTGGCAGACGAAATGCGGGAAAATCCAGTCTGGTTAACACCGTTACCGGACAGAATCTTTCCATCGTTTCTGATACACCGGGTACGACAACGGATCCCGTTTCCAAGGCAATGGAACTTCTGCCCCTTGGTCCTGTAGTGATTACCGATACTGCCGGTCTGGATGACACAGGTGAGGTTGGTGAAATGCGCGTGGAAAAAGCTATGACCATTCTCCGCAAAACAGATATTGCGGTGCTGGTTGTGGATATATGCCGTGGTCTGCGTGACGATGACCGTCAGCTTATAGAACTGTTCCGCAAAAGAAAGCTGCCATTTATTGTGGCATTCAATAAAGCGGATCTGAATGCGCCTTTCCCTTTGATACACCATCCTTTCCCTTACATAATCGTAAGCGCCCGTACAGGTCTGGGCATTAACGATTTGAAGGAAAAAATAGCTGAAATCGGAAGAACAATTGTGGTTGATAACAAAATCATTATGGACAGGCTTGAACCTTCTGACGTTGTCATTCTGGTTACACCTATAGACGGCTCTGCTCCTAAGGGTCGCATGATTCTTCCACAGGTTCAGACCATCCGCGATATTCTGGATGGCCATGCCACCATGATGGTAACACAGCCTGAGGAGCTGGAGAGATGTCTGTCAGTTCTGAAAGAGCCTCCTGCTCTGGTTATTACCGACAGCCAGGTGTTTGAGAAGGTTAAAAACATACTTCCTGACGATGTCAAACTGACCTCCTTCTCCATATTGTTTGCCCGACTGAAGGGAATTCTGAATACAGCTGTTGACGGTGCGTCTCATCTATCAAAACTCAATGATGGGGATAAAGTTCTCATTTCGGAAGGCTGTACTCATCACAGACAGTGTGAGGATATCGGGACGGTCAAGCTTCCTCGGTGGATTGAAAACTATACGGGTAAAAAGCTTACTTTTGAGTTTACCAGCGGCGGCCAGTTTCCGGCTGAATCAGATTTGAAACAGTATGCCCTGGTCGTTCACTGTGGCGGATGTATGCTTAACGAGAGAGAGATGCTTTCCAGAATGGAAATGGCAACAGATGCCGGTGTAGCTTTTACCAACTACGGCATAGTCATTGCACATATGAATGGAATTCTTGAGAGAAGTCTTGAGATTCTGTAAAACTTAATACATTACATTCACCTCGATTCCGTCAGTTTCATATGATATTGTAAAGGAGCTGATATTTTGAGATGAATGGAATTACATTTGCACTACTTGGCACCTTGTTTACGTTTTCAGTAAGTACGCTTGGTGCCATGAATGTTTTTTGGATAAGAAAAGAAGTGAGCAATACTCTTTCATGCCTGTTTCTGGGGTTTGCCGGCGGTGTGATGATAGCAGCCTCTGTCTGGTCGCTTATTCTTCCGGCCATATCACGTGCTGAAAGTCTTCATCAGATTGCACCCCTAATCGTTTCTCTTGGCTTTATATTCGGAGTTCTGCTTCTCCTCTTTGCTGACAGTCAGTTTAAAAAGTTCTATACTCGCAGGTTGCGTACCGGCTGCATTCAATCTATCAAAGAAAGCACACTAATGCTTATTGCTGCCATTACTATTCACAACGTTCCCGAGGGAATGGCCGTAGGGCTGAGCTTCGCCCTTGCAATGTCCCAGCCTGATAATCCCGCTCTGTTTTCCGGTGCTGTAGCAATGGCAGTGGGCATTGGCATTCAGAACTATCCGGAGGGTACTGCTGTTGCTCTGCCTCTACTTACAGACGGCATTCCGAGAAAAAAGGCCTTCCTCATAGGCAGTGCCTCGGCTATGGTTGAGCCTGTTTCCGGAGTTACCGCTGCCATACTTGCTACATTCATAACGCCTCTAATGCCCCTCCTCCTTTCCTTCGCAGCCGGAACTATGATTTACGTGGTGGTGCAGGAATTGCTGCCTGAGGCTCAGAAATACGATGACGGTAAAATAACCACTCTCGGCTTTATCGCCGGCTTTCTGATAATGATGATATTGGATGTCAGCCTGGGATAGTACGAGAAAGCTGCACGCTATAAAACCCGAAGGAGTCAACGATTCCCTCGGGTTGATTGGTTAGCTAGGTGTATTGAGTTTTACTATCTGACATCTATCCTTCTCCCGTCCGGATATTCTACATAGGCTTTTTTTTCAACTACATCATATTTGGCAATCGGTTTATTACATACTTCAGCTCTGGATACTGCTGCCCTGACCGCTTCTACAACCCTTGCATCCATCTCTGCATCACTATCAGAAATATAATTCTTCTGATCCGATGATGCAATCACTTTTACATTATGTCTTTTGGTCTTTATTTTTTCCATAGAATCAACTCCTCAAGGTATTATATCCATCTAGTACATTAAAGTGTATCATTCTATAAGTTTTTTTTCAACACTTTATCTCTTCTTCGTAATTAATTCATTGCCTACTTCTTCGCAAGATTGTATAGGGTCTGCAGTTTTTCGTAATCCTCTCCGTTACAATCCGCGCCTATTACTATTAAATCCCCTTCTGTAGTTATCAAGTAAGACTTTTCATTTCCTGCATAGATATACTCTACGTTCTCCATCACATTCACATCTGTCTGCCCATAGAAACCTTCCCCTGCAGAAAGAACTTTTCCATCAAAGGTAAGACCCAGCATATGTGTTTTTCCGCAAGAAATGAAAGCAACGTTTTCCCATGATTCTACATCATCTGCAGCAATCCAGCCTTCAGCTTCAGAAAGAAACACCTTGCCGCTCTTTGTCAAGGCAACCCCCTGTCCATCTACTTCTCCGACCGTTTTTATTTCTTCATCTCCAATATCAAACTTCCGGTCTCCCATATCGGCTGTTGTACCCTGGTCTTCAAAGCCTGCTTCTTCCTGAACTGCAACATACCCTTCTGCTCTTTCAATATCAAAGCTCTTATCCATGATTCCAAATGTGCATATGTATGAGACAAGAAATACGCATACACCGACAGCAATCTGTTTTATAAGATTTAATGCATTAACTGAAACCGAATCTTTCTCTCTAAGCACACGGCAGAACAGAGGTATAGCTGAAATAAACATGAATAAGCCAATGAGCTTATATAGATTGTCATATTCATAAGCTATCAGGTAATGCGGGATGCTTTTACTGCATACTGCAATCAGCACTATCACTGCTATGCCGTATAAAACAGTGAGCCGTAGCGTCTGTACATGGTTCTTCTTCGACAGATAGTAATACAGTCCCTGATGAATTAAGCCCACAAACACGAAGATAAAGATCAGTTTTTCAATTGGGAAAATCGGATTAATCTGTGAGTATATCCAGCCTCCCAACAAAAGAAGAATAATATTAATCAAATAATATACGATGTTTTTCAGGTTCATAGTGTTTACCTCCATTATTAGATACCTTTAAATCCTGCAGGCTTATTCCCACTGAGTGCAATATCATACATTACCCACTTACTACTTCTTCTAGGGTATCCTTTTCTTATAACTCGTTTCATTTTCTCGGTGACATAAATTACTTTCTTTACACCATAGGTGTTTTTCTTTTTTTGATAAAAATCATAACATTTTTGATAATACTTTGAACTCTTATACCCCCTATTATAACTAATTAAGGTGTATGCAATAGCCGAAATCGCTATTGCTTTTGAAGCTATGTATAAACCTGCAATAGTCAATCCTACAGAGATAGTCGCATCTATTATCTTAAAACTGTGCTCACCGGTACGATACGCTTCAGCTAGTTCCCACAAATCACCAAATCTGAGAGAATACATAACTTGATTATGTTCCCATATTATTCTGTTTGAACTTTGTTTTGCGTGTCCACTAGGATCCAAATAGTTGATCGGATTGTTTGCACAATACACATATAGGTGCCACTGTCCTGGATCATCAAGTTCTCCTCTGTATGTATCTTGGCTTATGAATCTGCCGTTTTCCGGTTCGTAGTATCTGGCGTTCATATAATATAAGCCGGTTTGTTCATCATATACTGCTCCTGTATAACAGATTTCGTTGTCAAAAGTGCTATCTGTCAGTTCTTCTGTTTCTCCAAAATCGGAATAGCTATATGCTGCCGTCAGGATTCCACCAGAGTTTACAATGCTTGCTGTGCTGTTCTGTGTATCCTTGGTATATGTATAATAAGCAGAATCTCTGTAAGTTCCAAGTATCTCTCCCTCCGCACTTATCACATTAGATGATGATAAAGAAGTGCCATCCTTGGTATAAGCAACAATGCCATTGTCATAATAGTATCTTCTGGTCACTCCGCCTTCTGTCTTACTTATGCGAATACCTTCATGATTGTAGGTGTTTTCCTGAGTGTAAGAAACTGCTTCTCCGTTTGAAACGGTAAGCTCTGTCATTTCACCTGTCACAGCATAAGTATAGTCTCTTGTTACTCCATTGGTTTCGTCATATTCTTCAATCTGATTTCCTCTGCCGTCATAGGTATATCTTGTTATTGCAGTCGGAGTCTCAACACTTGTCAGCTGATTAAGTCCGTTATATGAATATGCGGTTTCATTTCCTGCTTTAGTTATCTTTAGACGGTTTCCAACAGCATCATATGTGTATGTTGTGACCGTTTCGGAATCCTCACTGTTGTGATCTGTTATGATGCTTTTTATCAGATTTCCGTGAACATCATATTCATAGCTTCTTGTTTCATCGATTCTGCTGCTTTCTGCCGGCATGTTGTTGACATGTTCACAAGTAAGAATACGGTCATCCTTGTCGTAAGTATACTCAAAACTTTCCAGAATACTTGTTTCACTACCGTTATCCAGATACCTAATTGACGTACATCTGCCATGATTGTCATAGCCATATGTCTTTAGTATATAAGCTGTGATGTTACCCGGTTCTTTATATTCCTTCATGGATGTTAACTGTCCAAGTCCGTTATACGCATATTCGCAAACAACATCTCCGTCATGCTTTACATTGAGAAGCTTTCCCCATAAATCATAGGTATATATAACATTCTCAAGTCCGCTTCCTTCACAATAATCCGTCTTAACAAGTCGTCCTTCTGCATCATATTCATATGAGGTTG
>JAQXLM010000121.1 GCA_029012125.1 Eubacteriaceae bacterium
TTCTCCACAGGAATGCGGGCAGTGCGGACTTGTGGCACTGGCAGGCGGTAAGAAAGAAGGCAAGGTATTCCTTCTTCGTGCAGATATGGACGGACTGCCTGTAAAGGAAGAAGCGGACGTGGATTATGCATCAACAAACGGTAATATGCATGCCTGCGGTCACGATATGCACACTGCAATGCTGCTGGGTGCAGCAAGAATTCTGAAGGAAATGGAAGACTCTATCCGGGGTACCGTTAAGCTGATGTTTCAGCCAGCTGAAGAGGTCTTTCGTGGTGCTCACGACATGATCGAATCAGGTCTTCTGGAAAACCCCCATGTAGATAGCGGGCTCATGATCCACGTCATGGCCGGAATGCCTTTTGATGCAGGTACGGCGGTGGTTTCTGCTCCCGGAGTGAGCGCTCCGGCTGCAGACCTGTTCAAAATACGTGTTCAGGGTAAAGGCTGCCACGGCTCCATGCCGAACACGGGAATAGATCCACTGAATGCAGCGGCACATATTCTAATCGCCCTGCAGGAAATCCAGACAAGAGAGCTTCCTATGGGTGAAAAGGCTGTTCTGACCTTCGGTACAATGAACGCAGGAAAAGCGCCAAATGTAATTCCGGATACGGTAACTATGGGAGGAAGCCTGAGAACCTTTGATGGGGAAACTCGTCAGTTTATCAAAACCAGAATGGAGGAAATTGCCAAGGGTACAGCCAAGCTGTTCCGAGCAGAGGCGGAAATCACATATACAAGCGGATGTCCTGCATTGATTAATGATAAAGAGCTGTCTCAATGCGTGAGCGGATATGTGAAGGAGCTGCTGGGACCGGAAAAGGCATTTTCCGTAGAAGAGCTTAATGCCATGAGTGGTGGTGCAGGGTCCGGAGCATCAAAGTCATCAGGGTCGGAGGACTTCGCATATGTAAGTCAGGAGATTCCTGCAGTTATGATTGCTTTGGCAGCAGGACAGCCGGAAAAAGGATACGAATATCCGCAGCATCACCCTATGGTGAAATTTGACGAAGAGGCATTGGCTTACGGAAGTGCAGTATATGCATATACCGCCATGCGTTGGCTTGAGGAACATAAATAGAAAAAGCAATGGAAGGAGTTCATACAGGACTCCTTTTTTTGCTGCAAAAGAATCTGAGTATCGCGCCAGTTGATTTTTTCTACCAAAGTATCGCAGCGGTGCATTGTTTCGCGCCGGTTGATTTTGTATAATTCTAAACGAGGAGGGGAAATAAAATGACTGTTTTAAACATAGGAGATAATATTATAAGACTGAGACATGAGAAGAAACTGACTCAGGAGGAGCTGGCCTCTTTCATAGGAGTTACAAAAGCTGCTGTCTCTAAGTGGGAAAACAATCAGAGTCTGCCTGATATCACACTGCTGCCGCCTCTGGCTACTTTTTTCGATGTAAGCGTGGATGAACTGCTGGGATATGAACCTCAGCTTAATGAAAGACAGATAAGGAAACTGTACATGGAACTTGCAGAAGAATTCGTAAACAGTTCTTTCGAGGAGGCCTTTGAAAAAGTAACTGATATGGTAAAGAAATTCTATAACTGTTATCCCTTCATATTGTATATGTGTATTCTGATGATAAATCATATCAGTCTGGTAAAAAGTCCGGAACAACAGGAGACCGTTCTGCTTCAGATACAGAAATGGAGCGACCACATCAGAGACAACAGCAAAGTTCCTGCAGTGACGGAGGATGCTGTTGAGGTGCACATCTTTGTGGATTTTATGCTTAAGAAGTATCCGGAAGTCATAGAAGCATTAAGAGAAAGTATCAATCCTTTCAGAATGGCCCAGTCAAATGAAATTCTGCTGGTACAGTCCTTCGTCATGTCAGGTGATACAGACAACACGGAGAAGTACGGACAGACACTGATTCATGACAGTCTTATGAACATCATTATGTGCTCAATCCTGATGCTGAGCATTAAAATGGAAGACAAAAACTGGTGTGATGATACCATATCAAGACTGGATTCGCTGGTGGAATCCTATCATCTGGATGATGTCAACAGCAATACAACCATGCAGTACTATTATCAGGCAGCTATGGTAAAGGCATTCTACGGAGAAAAAGATGAGGCATATGGATACCTGAACAGATTTGTTGAACGGGGACTTAATCTGGTAAATCATCCGGAAAAGCTGTATGAATTTGACGAGTATTTTCAGAGAGTAGAAGAGTGGGCAGAAGAGTCCTTACTAAAAGCCTCACTTCCGAGAGACAGAAGCCTTATTATCTCTGACCTTGCAGCCATGATGGAACATCCGTCTCTGCAGAGACTCTCAGGGGAAGAAGAATTTGAAAGATTAAAGAATAGAATTAAGGGGGAAATGTAATTATGCCAGAAGTGAAAGAAATGATGCCTATCATTATTCCGTTAGTTATTTTACAGTTTGTGCTGCTGACAGCAGCTATCGTGCATATTTTGAGACACGACAGCTACAAGAGAGGCAATCGTGTCCTATGGCTGATCATTACCATCGTAGGAATGGAATTCATAGGTCCGATTCTGTATTTCATATTTGGAAAAGAGGAATAATCTATGGATATGCTGACGGTAAAAGATGTCAAGAAGAGCTTTGGATCAAAATCGGTAGTGGATGGACTATCCTTTTCAATTCCGGAAAACAGCATATTTGGTTTTATAGGAGAAAACGGAGCCGGCAAGACGACTACTATGAAAATGATTCTGGGTCTTATGAAGATGGATCAGGGGGAAATATTTGTGAATGGAGAAAAGGTCATCTACGGCAATACGCCTACCAATAAGGTAATCGGATATTTGCCGGATGTGCCGGAATTCTATTCATATATGACTCCAAGAGAGTATCTCCACCTTTGCGGAGATATTTCAGGCCTTGATCCGAGAGAAACAAAGAACAGAGTAGAGGAGCTTTTGGGACGAGTGGGCCTTGCTCATGAGAAGAAAAGAATAAAGGGCTTCTCCAGAGGAATGAAGCAGCGGCTGGGAATTGCACAGGCGCTTATGGGAAAGCCAAAGCTTTTGATATGTGATGAGCCCACATCCGCTCTGGATCCTCTGGGAAGAAAGGAACTGCTTGATATTCTTGCAGAAGCAAGAGATGAAACAACCATTATGTTCTCCACCCATATATTATCCGATGTAGAAAAAATATGTGACAGAATTGCAATTCTCCATCAAGGCAAGGTGGCATTTACGGGTACCATGGGAGATATCAAAAGATTTAAAAGCGGTGAGGAATATGAGGTGACGGTTCGGAAAAAATCAGACCTGCTTATACTGCAGAATGGTTTTGATGGGGCTGTGAAGAAGGATGAGTTTACATTACAGATTCACGGAAACTCAGATAATCCCCAAAA
>JAQXLM010000122.1 GCA_029012125.1 Eubacteriaceae bacterium
TAATGGACCTTGAAAGAGTTTATGAAGAAAACTTTATCACGGTTTATCGCTATGTACTTTCATTGTCTAGAAATCCGCACATCGCCGAAGAAGTGACCCAGGAGACATTTTTTAAGGCGCTGAAGAATGTAAAACAGTTTCGAGGTGACTGCAGCTTATCGGTTTGGCTTTGTCAAATAGCAAAGAATACATATTTTAAGCATTTGGACAAGTCAAAAGTACAAGATGTGTTGAAGCAAAGGATGCAAGACAGCGAAAGCTGTGTAGATGGGCCGGAGCATGCTTTCATTAGGAAAGAAACAACCAGACAAATACACAAGGTTTTACATGATATGGACGAGCCATACAAAGAGGTTTTCTCTCTAAGAACTTTTGGGGAACTATCTTATGGAGATATTGGTGAACTGTTTGGCAAGAGCGAAAACTGGGCGAGAGTGACATATTACAGGGCGAAAATGAAAATCAAGGAGGCGTTGGGAAATGAAGATAACATGTGATATTATCAAAGATTTATTGCCGTCTTATGTGGATGAGCTTTTGACAGAAGACAGCCGTAAGATGGTGGAAGAACATCTTGCCGAATGTACGTCTTGCAGGTCATATTACGATGCGTTAAAAGGGGCTGACAATATACCGGCTGAAGAGGCAGAAGCACTGGAAGAAGCACGGCTGGATGAACTGAAACCACTGAAGAAAATTAAAAAGAAGATGAACCATAGAATGGTGATTGCTTCGGTCGTTTCTGTCATTTGTGCTATCGTCATTTTATTTGGGGTATACGTTTTGTTATTTGACCGGGATTTTTATACACCATATGAAGATGCCGGTATTACGGTTACGGAAAGTGGAAAAATCCATATTGAAAATGACTTTTCTAATAAAGCAGAATATGACTTTGCTGATGAGCATGTTAAATTTTTCTTTGTAACGGATACCTTTATCACACAGCGAACAAAGCGTGATCAAAATGAGATAGAAACATATGAAGATGATTTTGCTCAAATTGAAGAAACAATCGAAGAGAATGTTGCGGGTGAGCTGGTCAGAACTTCACATTATTTTGATGAAGTGTATTATCCGTCAAAAGAATATGCCGAGAAATTACAAGATGGAGATTTTATGGGTTCCATAACTAAGGAAGAAAAAATGACCTTTCTCGAAGAAATGAAAGCTGCGTCTGTACTACTTTGGGAACGACCGAAATTTGTTAATGGTGAAAGCAATGCACTTTTATCTGTTCGATTTACAGCAAAGGTAGAATCTTTGATCGAAGACAAGAATCTGGGTACAGGGGAGCCTAGATATGCCATTGTTGAGGTGTTTCAGGGAGAACCAATGCTTTTCGATGTTGGTTTAGAATTTGGAAAGGATTTAGAAGTAGGAAAAACATATTCTTTCAAAATGAAAGATGAATTTGTTGAATTGCCAACAGAGGTATACCCTTTAGAAGCTTTGATTTCAATTTATAACTTAAGGTTGGAATCTGTCAGCGAGCCTACGGAAAATCAGATGGGACTTAAGGCGGTGGATGTTAGTTTTAAAAAGCTTTAAAGAGTATAGAGGAGGAAGTGAAGGCGACCAGGTACTACAACTCAGGGAGCGCCATCCTTTCTTGATAACACTGCTGAAACTACATAAGCAATTGACAGATCACGGAATAATTCGTGGTCTGTTTGATTTTTTGCACCGGTCAGTTCCTTCATTCTGTTGAGGCGATATCTGACAGTGTTAGGATGACACTGCATGTCCACTGATGTGGCAACTACATCGCCGCCGTTATTGATATACACTTTTATGGTATCCTCAAAAGACTTAACTTTGTTCAGGTAGTTTGTGGCATAAGAACGCAGCTCTGCAGATTCCGCCAAGGGTAAAATTGCAGAGTATACACCAAGATTCTCATAAGAATTCACTTTTTGAAGAGATACCAGACTTGCAATCCAGCCGTAGTAGGCCTCCTGAAAGGCTTTGTTCAATTCTGTGGCAGGGTGCAGTCTGCTTAAAACTATGTCTGCTGCGGAAAGTGGCAGAGACAGAGTTTGACACGCTTCATTGAGAATTACTCGATGGGCCTCTTCGTTTGAGCCAAGAGTACTGATAAGAATAAAAAGGCCGCCGTCGTACTTGGTTGCAATGAATTTTTCACGCAGATTTTTCAGCATGTAATAGTTTCGGAAGATGCGCTCTGCATCGAGAGAGGCTGTTTTGATATAGCAGGCGGAAACCGTTCTGTTTGACAACAGTGATATGCCTCGGCGTATGTTTTCTATCTCATGAGAGCTTACCCGACCCTGAATCATTTGCTCCATGTGAGTCTCCGACAGGTAACGGGCATCGTTGCGTTCCACGGCGGTCAAAACCTCGAAGATAATGTTTTCGTACCAGACATCGGCATACTTGTAAACAGGAAAGTTTTGTGCATTTGCGTATTCCAGAACCTCGTCGGGTAAATCTTCGAATATTACAGTTTTGTAGGCAAAACATGAAACCCCTGATTTCACAAGGAACTTAACAGCAGGGAGAATCAGCTCCGGATTGTTGCGAGCAAAGAGCAGGCTGGTGATAACTATGCTGTCCTTTTCAAAGTAATCGGGTTCATTGAAGTTCATTCCATCAGCAAACTCATGATCGGCAATTCCGGCACATGTAATGTTGCGATTTATGCCTTTTTCGCCTGCAACCAGCTCCATGCAGGACAGGGTGGGCAGAGTCATAATATCCTTAACTGTTAATGCCATTTTCGACCTCCGTATTTTAGAAGTGCGCTGCAATGAGCCTTATTTACAGCAACACTGGACTTTGTGTATTATACGAAATATTATATGTTAAATTTAGAGTTTACACAAGATTCTTTTTCGCCGGATGTCTTACAATAATGGTGGAAAAGGAAATACAGGAAAATGTAGAGTGCACTCACGTATTCAGTTCAACGAGGTGGTTTACATATGAAAAAAAGTATAAAGAGTAATATTATGCTGTTCATCACAGCACTAATCTGGGGTTCTGCTTTTGTAGCACAAAAGGCGGCCACTACACTAGGCCCATTTACATACAACGGAATTCGATATTTGATAGGAGGCTTTGCTGTAATTTTGGTTATTATCTTGTTCAGCAAGATAGAATCGCGACGTGGTGCAGCAGATCATGGCACGGGCAGTTGTCAGGGCTTTGGTCGTTTCATTGACAAACAGACTTTAATAGGAGGCATTGCCTGCGGAATCGTACTTTGCGCTGCAAGTAATCTACAGCAGCTGGGAATGTGTTTCGATACTGACGCGGGAAAGACAGGATTTATAACTTCCTTATACATTGTAATTGTGCCACTCCTGGGCATGCTGTTCGGAAAGAATGTAAGAAAGTCAGTCTGGATCTGCGTATGCTTGGGAATTATAGGATTTTATATGCTGACCATGGCCGGAAAGAGCGGCACACTGGGATTTAGAATCGGTGATTTCTTCGTACTCCTGTGTGCATTCTGTTTCGCCTGTCACATTATGGTTATAGATCATTTTGCACCCAAATGTGAATGCCTGAAAATGTCTTGTGTGCAGTTCTTTGTTGCATCAATAGTAAGCCTGCTTCTAATGACTTTATTTGAAACTCCGGTTGTTTCAGATATTATTGAATGCTGGCTCCCAATTCTGTACTGTGGTATATTCTCTTGCGGATTGGCATTCACGCTGCAGATAATTGGTCAGAAAAACGCAGAACCTACTGCAGCAACACTGATTTTGAGTCTGGAGTCAGTATTCGCCGTTATTTTCGGTGTTCTCCTGGCAGGAGAAAGTATGACTCTTATTGAAGGGCTTGGATGTATAGTAATCTTCATAGCAGTTGTTACTCCACAACTGTTAAGCAATAAAAAATAATAAAAAACCCAATAAAAGCCACTAGTTCACTAGTGGTTTTTATTGATTATTCCCATTTAAAAATCACAATACCCGCAATTGCAATTGCTATCCCAATAGCCTTGCGCCATTCCCATGGCTGATGCTCCACCCCAAACAAGCCAAACAATTCAATAATATAGGCTACCAGAAGCTGTGTTACTACAATAAGCATCGTCGCTTTGGCAGGACCTAACATATCCATGCCTTTGATTACGGTACAAGTTATGAAAGCTCCGATTACGCCACCTAGAAGAACATATCTTGGCTGCACCTGAAAGACCTGAGTCAAAGAACTTCTATCTGCAATCAGCCAAACTGTTATGCAAACCAGAAATGCTGTAAACTGTACAAATGCACTTGCCGCCCACATGCCGGAAGCTTTGGTCAACTGCGTATTGAATACACCCTGTATACTCATCAGAGCACCTGAGATTAATGCAATCAATAATCCGAACACGAAATACCACCTTTCTTACCTACATGGAATTATTATTTCCGTGGGAAGGATTATCTATACAGATTCCATGATGAAACTACTGTTAACTTGAATATGATAGCCAATGCAATGAAACTTATGATACAATGTAAGAACTTACACAAACTGAATTACACGGAGGAAAGACAATGAACAGAGAACAGATTAATGCGGCTCAGGAGGCAATGATAAACTGGTTATCGCATCCAAGTGAACTAGGCAAAAAACCCACTCGTATTCAATGTGCAGGGGAATTTGACTTTGATGAAATGCATTATTACATATTCAGATTTAAAGAGAGTATATTAGGTAAATGGCTTGTGGGCGTGTGCGGTGGTTTTGAAGGGGAAAGTCTGGAGCATTGTGGACATGTTTTCAGTGAGTTTCAGGAGTATGATGAGTCAACTGCACAAGATGAGTGTATTGCCATGGTAGAAATGATTATGGAATACTGGAGGCAGGAAGCTGAAAGGATTGAAGATGATGACATGTATAATGGAATCGAGGTTTAATATGAAAGAGAAAATAAGAGATATAGTGATGAAAGCCGGTGCGGATGTATGCGGCTTCGCAAATATCGGTAGATTTGACAACGCAGAAGAAGGCTTCGGCCCATTGGATATCTGGTCGGACTGCAAAACTGTCATTTGTTTGGGTGTTGCACTACCAAAGGGTTTGTACTGTGTGCCTTCCAGAATGGTTTATGCCCGATATAATGATTTAATGTGCGATATGGCCGATGATGTGGCTCTGCGCAGTGTGATAGAAATAGAAAAACTGGGTATTACCGCAGTACCTCTGCCAAGTGATGGACCGTATGATTACTGGGATGCAGAAATCCAGAAGGGTAAAGGACTGGTATCAATAAAAGAAATGGCTGTGGAATGTGGTCTGGGTTCTATTGGAAAGAACACTATGCTGCTTAACCCAAAATACGGCAATCGTCTGAACATTGGTGCCGTTCTCATCGATATGGAACTGGAATCTGATCCCTATGCGAAGGATATATGTATTCCGGGATGTACCAAATGTATTGACAACTGTCCCGGACACGCTATTTGTGAGGATGGAAGTGTAAGCCAGATGCTTTGCAGAGAGCAGACTTATCATCAGACAGAGAGAGGTTTTCGGACAGTAGACTGCAATCGCTGCCGTACATTATGTCCCGTTCGCTTCGGAACTGCAAACAAATAAGCAGAGGAGGATTGAGAATGCTTAGTGAACAACAGATATGGGAATACATTAAAAAAATAAACTGTGAGTCGAACACAGAGTGTTCGCTTTCCAACCTCCGCATGCTGCAATATAGGCACCTTTTGACGATTCCATATGAGAATCTGGACCCAATGAATGGTGTTGCTCTGTCACTCTCGCCCGATGATCTGTTTGAGAAAATCATATTAAATAGTCGTGGAGGATACTGTTTCGAACTGCAGGGTTTGTTTTATTATCTTTTACAGTCTCTGGGTTATCAGGTTACACAATATGCCGGAAGATTCATGAATGAACCCTGGCATGTTCAGATGCGTCGACACAGAATTCTTGTAGCAAATATAGCCGGAAACCGCTATGTCTGTGATGTGGGGGTAAGGAGCGAATCTCCACGGTATCCGCTCATACTTGAAGAAGATACTGTTCAAACAGATGGAATTTGTGAATATCGATATGAAAAAGACTCTTTTTACGGGTGGATATTAATGCAAAAGCAACCAAATAAAGAGTGGAAACCGATGCTGGGTTTTACAGAGGAACCACAAATTGATGAAGACTTCATTATGCCATCATTTTATTGTGAGAAGCATCCGGATTCCACTTTCAATAAGTTCATGAAAATATCGATTTTTACGGATGATACCAATTTAAATATTATCGGAAACGAGTTCAGAGTTTTTAAAAATGGCAGAATAATAAGTCGTCACACGATAGAGAATGATAGGGCTGCAAGAGAATATCTATCTGAAAAATTCGGTATTAAAGCACCGGGCTCATATCGGTTTATAAAATAGCAACATATTATGTGTATTCCGGCAAGAAAGCCCCTGTAGATTCCAACACATGGAATCTACAGGGGCTGTTTTTTTGTTATATGCTTTTACCCATGGTGCAGGCATTACACGAATTCCTGAATAAAACTGATCAGTAATTTGCAGCCATAGAAGATGATAATTGAACCGCATATGATATTAATAATCTTAAGGGCTTTGCCGGTAATCTTTGATTTGAAGAGAGAAACTACCGTAGACAACCCTAGCCACCATGTTGCTGATGCACAGCAGACGCCGGTGATAAATGCAAAACTTTCTCCCGGTGGAAGAGATACCTTGAACGCTCCAAGGAGCATTGTGCCGTCTATGATTGCCTGTGGATTGAACCATGTAACGACGCAAGCAGTAACAATAATCTTTGAAACCGGCATTGCAACATTTGTATTGCTATCCATTTCAGCTTTTGATCGTACGATGCTTAGTCCGATATAAATAACCATTAGTGAGCCGATACCTAGAACCACCATTTCCAGCCACTTGAAAGCACTCATAATAGCCCCTATACCGAAGAAGCAGGCCAGAGAAATAGTAATATCAAAGAATAAAACAATTAAAGCAGTGGTGTATACCCGGCTTCTTTTCTGGGTTAATGCCGTGTTGATAACGAAAATATTCTGTGTTCCGATTGGAGCTACATATGCCAGTCCTATCAAAAATCCTTGCAATAAATAATTCATAGTGTTTCCTCCGTTAGATAAACTTGTTTCAGAAGGGTTTATCCCATTTGTTTTCCCTTAACAGCATTATATCAAACGAGAAAAAGATGACAATAACGCACTTTTTTATGACTAGGAAAGGAAAATCTTACTTGTAAAATTCAAAAAAACACTGCAGAGCAGCATTGCTGTGGCTGGATTTCCACATCATATAGATGTCTTCATATTCCTCCTCCCCATCCAGTGGAAGAAAAACCAGATTGTCTGCATTATTTAGCTTTTCCACGCAGTAGGAAGGCACAACAGTGACGCCTTGCTCAGCCGCTACCATCATCAACAGGCTTTCCAGGTCATTGCTTTTTAGCAGAATTTTAGGTTGAAAGCCTGCTTTTTCATATAATTGCATATAGTGCATATCACCAATGGAATCATCATTTCCGGAGGGTGTCATATAGAGAATGGTTTCGTTGCAAAGCTCTTCGCGTTTTAAATATCTACGTGTTGCAAAAGGATGTCCCGTGTATAGCACCACAGATAATCCGGAGCGCATGTCGAGTTTGTGATTTATCTCATCTCTCGTGCTTATATTCTTGCTATCCCATGCAAAAATTACGTCAAGATCATCTGACATAAGCCTATCGGCCAGTGCATCAGTTCCTTCGCGATGACATACAAGTAGAATGTTGGGGTATTCATTGTGAAAATCACGAAGTCTGTCAGACAAGTCTGAACGTTCATATCCCTTTTCATATCCGATGCGAATAGATCCTACAGCACCGGTTGACGCTTCACGGGTTTTAGCCACTGCGCCTTCAACTCGCTCAAGAATAGCTCTTGCTTCATGATATAGAACTCTTCCGGCAGGGGTAAGCTCAATGGGCCTCTTGTGACGATTAAAGAGAACTACATTCATTCTGTCCTCAAGTGCTTTAATCTGTTGGGTTATAGCAGCTTGTTTCATATGATGGTATTCGGCTGCCTGAGTAAAGCTCTGATAATATGCAACGGATACAAAGTATTTAAGCTGATTGATATGCATATATGTCCTCCTATAATATAAGTTTTTCTTATTGTATCATATAAAACTGGTACTTGTAACCCATAATTTACCTTAATACAATTTAGATATACTTATAATGGAGGGTAAGCAAATGAAAATAAACATTCATATGGTGGTTACATGTTTTCAAATGATAATGGGCACAGTACTGACTGCCGCCGCATTTGGCATGGTTATTATCCCCAGGGGATTTGCCGTGGCAGGTGTTACAGGGTTTTCAAAGGTATTAACCGGTTTAATACCCATTCCATTATCTCTTATGGTTTTGATTGTTAATATGATACTGTTCATGTGTGGGTTTGTATTCGTCGGGAAAGAGTTTGCGTCAAAGACTGTGGTCATAAGCCTGCTGTTCCCCGCAACCCTTGAATTCTTCATGCAGTTATCCTTTGACTGTAGTAACCAGAGTGACATAATATGTATAATAATCGGAGGAATCATGCTGGGCAGCGGAGTAGGTCTGATTCTTAGAAGTGGTGCTTCATGTGGAGGTTTTGATATATTTGCAGTTATTTTGAACAAGAAGTTTAATCTATCAGTTGGCATGGTTTTGAACATTTGTGATGCCGTTATAATTATGACACAGGCGCTGACAAATCGGCCAAGTAGTACTTTATATGGGATTCTGGTTATAACCGTAAGTGCACGGGTGGCAAATCTGCTTATAAACTTTAAAGTCATGGAGAAGGTTAGAACCGATTTTTCCCTTACGAAATAAAGAAATCGAGGATCACGGCAATAAACATATGCAAAGTGTGAGCCATGTGACTTCCTCGATTTCTTTTTTACTATCTAATCTTACATGCTACCTAGCTTTTTCCGTGAAGAAAGGACAGAAGCAGTAGAATATTATCACGGTCTTTTTGTTTTGTAGGTTCATCAAGATCTCCATATGGAATCAAATCCACATGAATTCGACGTGCAGGATCCTTATGTTTTCCGTTTTCCGGTATTCCATGTTTCCAGTTATTAAGATGATGATAGCGACACCATCGGATATGCTCTAATTCCGCAAGAAACTCCAGCTGCCGGCTGCTTAATTCTTTGGCGTCTTCAGGCCAACCCAGCTTTTCCATCATATGCAGCCGAATATCATGGTAGTCAGCGGCAGATACATTGGAATATCGCGTAAAGCCATCCAGCTTGGCCCATTCAGAATCTCGGTTTTCAGGCGTTTTGCGGATACCGTTATACAAGTGCGCATAATGCAGATTCAGTTCCATAGCCTGCTCAAACATGGTACTGCTAAAGATATTAGCCGGTTCCCATGCAAGCTGCTGCCAAGGATAAAAGCGGAGACGATTCTTGCCTTCCAGTAAATCGAAAGTTACACCATCGGCGGCAAATACATCGATTACAGGTACAGTCAGAGCAGAAAGCATATTCTGCACAAGATTGAACTGATCAATCTGTTCGCAGACTAACACAAGCTTTGCTTCCTCCAGAAGGCAAAGGTCTTCGTACCACTGTCCGGTATGAAAGATAACCGGATCGCTGATTTTGTCCAGCTCGGGATGAGTGGCGGAATATCTGTCGCTGGCTCCAAATATATGGTATTCAATGGTCTGGTCAGGATCAAAGATATTATCCAGCAGTGCATAATTAAGCAGTTGCTGACCAAGGGTTCCAAAGCCTACAAATATAATCTTTACCTTATGATTGTTCTGTGCCGAAATCTGATAAATATCTCTTTGTTTCCAATATAGTCGTGCAGTGGTCTCTTCGGGACAGAACAGACGCAGCTTCGCGTCGGAAACCGACTGTGCCGGAAGCTCGGCCTGCATATAAACCGTATGGCCCGAAAGCTTTTCCCGGTTTTCGGTATAAAACTTGATAGTATCCCTTTGCTCTCCCAGAAGAAGATAGTCCTGCGCACGCACAACGACAGTGTCAGCATCGTAATCCCCGGCATCAATGCCCCCTTTGGCAAGTTTACTCAGAAGCTCCTGTCGATGGGGCTGCGGACCATAAACAGCAATACTGTTACCACGCCGATAAAGAATATAGTTGCGCACTCGGTTTTTCAGTTCAGACAAAGCAAGCAGGATTCCACCGGCAGTAGCAAGCGGAGCCAGCCAGCGGGCAATCTCTACTAGAATATTAGGTGGTGTAGTGATATAATTCAAAAAATACATTTCAAAACTTTGAAATAAGGCATCCGGAACATGCATACCGCTGCTAAGTAATCCCGTTACACCTAAAATGAAGGGCAGTAAAAGAATACATTTTTTCAGATTATGTTTCATAGGCTTTTCCTCCTGTGACATTATGGCATCAGCACAATCCTCATATGATTATTAATTATAATCCATTGTTAGGATTTTCGTAAATACTTTTCATAACCTTCAAAAAAGGATATGAAATTATTATTAAAAAGATTTATAATAGAATTGGTATAGAATAAAATTACGATGATAATGTAATTCTCCAATGTAGTATTCCATAAGAAAGGAAGTGATTGACAATATGGCAAAGTTTAAATGCAAAATATGCGGATTCATTTATGATGAGGATAAAGAGGGAAGGCCTCTTTCAGAACTGGACTCCTGTCCTCTTTGTAAGATGCCTGCAAATAATCTGGAACCGATAGAGGAAACTGATGAGGAACCGGTACAGGCAGCTTATGAGGGAGAACTGGCATATGACAGTTCCACTGCAAGAAGAGATCCGTCAAACAGATATATGGCAGAAATTCACGAAATGGCGGTAAGCGGAAAGTCGATCGGGGGATCTATGAGTACACGGATGCCGATGCCTTCATGGGATGATATTTTGATGCTGGGTGCCCAGTTGAACCCGGCACCACTGAATGAAGGTGATGTTGTTGACACAACGACTGTCATAGGTAAGCATGCCAAGAAGCCTATGGTGCTGGAAAACCCTGTGTATATATCCCACATGTCTTTCGGGGCTTTGTCCAAGGAAATTAAGGTCGCATTGGCAAAGGGATCGGCAATGGCTAAAACTGCAATGTGCAGTGGTGAGGGAGGTATTCTGCCTGAGGAAAAGGCGGCTTCATACAAGTATATCTTTGAATATATTCCTAATAAGTACAGTGTTACAGATGAAAATCTGCGTTCTTCAGATGCAATTGAAATAAAAATCGGACAGGGCACCAAACCGGGAATGGGCGGTCATCTTCCGGGAGAAAAGGTAACCGAGGAAATTGCGGCAATTCGAGGCAAGAAACAGGGCGAAGACATTCAGAGTCCAAGCAAATTTCCTGAACTGAATTCCAAGGAAGACCTGAAGGAAATGGTGGATATGCTGCGCAGACGTTCTGAGGGAAGACCAATCGGTATAAAAATCGCTGCAGGCAATATCGAAAGAGATTTGGAATACTGTGTGTTTGCTGAACCTGATTTCATCACCATAGACGGAAGAGGAGGGGCAACAGGCTCCAGTCCACTGATGCTGAGAGAGGCAACCTCCGTTCCGACAGTTTATGCGTTGAGCAGAGCGAGAAAATACCTGGATTCAGTAGGTTCAGACATTTCTCTTGTAATCACCGGAGGACTTCGTGTTTCGGCTGACTTTGCCAAGGCACTTGCTATGGGAGCAGATGCGATTGCTATTGCCAGCGCAGGGCTTATAGCGGCTGCATGCCAACAGTACCGTATCTGCGGAACCGGTATGTGTCCGGTAGGTGTTGCAACCCAGGATCCTGAACTGAGAGCGCGTCTGAAAGTGGATGCTGCAGCCCAGAGAGTCGCAAACTTCCTAAACGTTTCGGCTGAAGAACTGAGAACTTTTGCCAGAGTATCAGGAAAGCGTTCAGTTCATGATCTTTCTATAGAAAACCTAATTACAACAGACAGTGATATCGCAAAGTATACAGGTATTCGTCATGCAGGAGAACCTGTGCCGAATGTTAATACGGCGGTTGATAATACATATAAAGAGGAGGAAAAGAAAATGAGTAAGTACAAATGTAAGTTATGTGGAGAAGTATTTGAAGTAGCAGCAGGTGAAACTCCTGTATGTCCGGTTTGCAAGGCAACAGGTGACAACCTGGAGCTTATTGAAGCAGCACCGGCAAATAAATATGCAGGAACACAGACAGAAAAGAATCTTCACGCAGCCTTTGAAGGCGAATCAGGTGCGAGAAACAAATATACATATTTCGCTTCAGTAGCAAAGAAAGAAGGATATGAGCAGATTTCAGCTCTGTTCCTGAAAACAGCTGAAAACGAAAAGGAACACGCAAAGATGTGGTTCAAAGAACTAAACGGCATAGGCAACACATCCGATAATCTTCTTGCTGCAGCAGAAGGCGAAAACTACGAATGGACAGATATGTATGAAGGCTTCGCTAAGACTGCTGATGAAGAAGGCTTCCCTGAACTGGCAGCAAAATTCCGCATGGTAGGAGCTATCGAAAAGCATCATGAAGAACGTTATCGTGCACTTCTTCACAATGTGGAAACAGCAGCAGTATTTGAAAAGAGCGAAGTAAAGGTATGGGAATGTCGCAACTGCGGACATCTTGTAGTAGGAACCAAGGCTCCTGAACTTTGCCCTGTATGCGCACATCCTCAGAGCTATTTCGAAATCAATGTGGAAAACTATTAATACCCGGTGTTAATAAAATCCGGTAACAGTTAAGCGAAAGGCACCGGAGCAACAGCTCCTAACCTGAATGAGACTTTAGGCCTATTTGAAGAATCCCTTCAGATAGGCCTGTTTTATTTTTTATCAAAGTCTATAGACAAGGCATATGACATAGCGAAATTATAGAAAAAACTATTGCATTTTCATTTGCCATCATAGTATAATAAAACAAATTGAATATTTGATGCTTTTGTGGCACATGCGCGACCCGGTGAAATCCGGACACGCATTCTTGTTAATAGGGCGGTTGCCCTAGCTGAATAAGGGAATCAGGTGAGAATCCTGAATACGACTAATCCGGTGGGATTAGCAAGTAGCTGTGTTTACGAAATATTTCCATGTGTAGATAGTTCTACATCGTGAAAACGAGTCATTGGAATCCCTGTAGTGGGGAGGAGAGAAGGCTTTGGAAATGTGTTGATGCTGATGCATCTGAACGTATAAGTCAGAAGACCTACAAAATAACGACGAAAGATCTTGATGACAGGTTTTTTTGTTGTGCATCCTAATAGACTACAGAAGCAGTAACGTTGTGTTGCTGTTTTTTTATTGCCATGACCATCAAAGAACATCCAACGTGATTTGCTGATGGTTATTTTTATGGGCAATTAAACTGAAAAGCATAGTGAAAACATATTAGTAAAATAAGAAGGACATGTTTAATGGAAAGAATTAAAAAAGAAGTAGGAGTTTTACTTTTGTCTCTGGCCATAATCGTAACCCAGGTATACTTTCCGGGAGCAGATGTTGTGGTAAGGGCTGAGTCATCTGATGTTGGCAGTATCCAGGAAGACTCTGTAGGCGGAACGGATTATGACAAATATCACGTGACCTTTCAGGTGACTGGAGAGGATGATGTGATTCTCAATAACGCAGAGATAACTGTACAGAAATCACAAAACGGTGAGGATTTTGATGATCAGGCTGCAACCTCAGAAAAAAAATACGATTTAGATATAAAACAGGATGAAAACTATCTGACATATAAATTCAGCGTAAAAGCTGATGGCTACCTGAATGGAGAGGGGTCTTTCAGCTTTGATCCCGAAAAGGAAAACCCGTATTTTGACGTCAGCACTGCAGGGCAGGATATAACTATTAATGTTCAGCTGACCCCGGACCCAAATCGCTACCATGTGGAAATCAGGGCTGTTGACGAAAACGGATCCCCAATAGATGATATTGTCGTCAATATGAAATGGTCGGTGGATATCTACGGTTCATACGTACAGGAGGCGGTAAGTCCCGGCGTGTATGACCTGCAAAAAAAGAGAAGCAATGGAGACTGGATGTATTATCAGTTTACTGTTTCGAAGACAGGATACACATCTCACGATGGAAGCAAATTCTGTTTCCGAACGGAATGGTATAACCCGTATTTTAACGTGAAAGCGGATAAACACTTTATCACCATTACAGTAACCTTGACATCACTGGAAACTGCATTAAGCAGAGCGAAAACGGAAGCTATTCATAATCTGAACAACTATAAAAATCCGGAGGATTACCGTCAGGCAGAACAGAATAAACTCAAAGAGCTGATTGAAAAATGGACGGAAAAAATCAACAGTGCTGAAAATGTAAACAGCGTCAACTGGAATCTGGAACAGGCAAAGATGCAGATAGATGCACTGAAAACAAATATTCAATATGAAGATGAGGAGTACCGTCAGCGCATTTACTTCCTGTCAGATGACGGCGAAAAAATATATGCAGATGAATACGGCGTTGTGACGATAACCAATGTGGACTCGGGAAACTTCTATATTACGCGTTCGGATGGCTCAGTTTATGCCAACAATGAAGTACAGGCGAGCTGGCGCTGTGTCTATGAGTACGAGGATCTGGATCACCCGGGCAATATCGCATTTCAGGTTATAGTCGGAACCTATGGACAATATACAGGAAAGTTTAAAGGGACCTATAATGCCACGGTATATTTGAGTGATTTGGGAAGATCAATTCCATTTACCGTTCGAATTATTTCCGGCAGAATTGACAAGCTGCGTGCAAGCGTTGATGGCAAAGACGTATCAGGACTGACAATCAGAGTAAATGGCAGCGAGAAAAAGACAGCATATATAGAAGGCAGGCTGAAAGGCACCGAACGATGGATCAGCATCCCACAGCACTCGCTGAAATATACGGCAGGAGGTTCCACCAGTGTAATGCCGGCTACAGGAGAATTTCGGACCTGGGGTACAAGCGGCAGCATTACATACACTCTGGATGCAGATCGCTCGGTATCTGTTACGGTAAATATCAGGGCCACTATCGTAAAACCTACAGGAATTAAGGTTATATGTCCATCAAAGGCGACAGTAGGCGACTGGAATGGTGCATATGATCAGTATGTCGGTATTATGGAGGGACAAGACGGTTATCGAGTAGAAGTTACTCCATCTAACGCCTCCAATCCGGCAGTAATATGGGAGGATCTGACACCTGATGTAGCTACATTCCAATCACTACATGCTTTGGGCATCGTGCCGAAAAAAGCCGGAACAGCCAAGTTTAAGGTGAGCTGCGTTGAAAATCCAAAGATCAGCACTACGGTGTCGATTCTGTTCCAATATGAGAGACCGCTGAAAACAGCAGTAGCGGAAAAAAGCGTGTATTATGCCAACACCAGTGATAAGACCATAGATTTAAAAATAATAACCAACGGAAAGGCAGACAGTTCCAAGGGAGCGTCTGAACAGCGTTTTTACTGGTCTTACAGTACTGCGGGAGTGGTGAGAGTAACTGATGCGGTGCATTATGATAAAACTAGCGTTACAATTCCAAACTGGTTCAGTCATACCATTTCAATTCTTGGAGAGGGTACAGTCTACGTTACGGGTACTCCTTATGACATGACCGAGAACTGCAAGCCTGTGACTTTTAAGGTTGTGGTTACAAATGCAAACAAAGATGATTTAGACCGTAAAGAAGCGGAGAGAGTAGAGGCACTGATACTGGCCATCGGTCAGGTTACCTTGGACAAGAAAGATCAAATCCTTTACGCCCGCGCAGAGTTTAATGCCTTGACAAGCACTCAGAAAGGTCTGGTAGATGATGATATCTACGCTATTCTGGTTAAAGCAGAGCAGGAACTGCGAAGACTGGAACGTGGACAGGCCGGCGGAGGCACAGATGATGTGGATGACGGTGGCGGAGGTTCACCGGAACAGGGTGGAAACAGTGATCCTTCTCAGGATGGAGGCGACGATTCTTCTCAGGAGGGTGAAACCGGAGGAACAGGTGAAGGTCAGGAGCAGTATAATACCGAAACCGGGGGCGAATCTGATGCAGACAATAATTCTCCGGAAAGCACAGAGAACTCTTCGCAGAAAAAGAACAACACAAAGGTAACCGCCAATGATGCAGCCGATAAAGCAGATGCCAAAGCACCGGAGGCGTTGGGAAAAACAGGCATAGGAAGACTACTCTATGAAGTGGATATTCGCGAAATAAAGGAAGAAATTGAAAAGTACGTAAACGAACTCAGCCCGGCAACAAAGGCAGCCGTTACAGTGGTAGCCATAGGGGCATTTCTGTTCGGATTTATGTGGCGCCGACGTAGGCATATGAATGGTAATTAATAAATGATAAAGGGAGAATGTTATGATATCAGAAAATGTAAACAGTATATTGAGGGCAATTGTGTCAAACCTGCAGACACCGGTGGTAATCGTACTGCTGGCGATGATTGTTGCGACAATCTTTGTTGCGGGAACCTTTGTCTTTGAATTTCTTGTGGAACACAGAAAGATGAAAGCAGACATCCCCAAACTGCTGGAAATCATGAATGAGACAAGGTCCGATGACCTGAAAAAGCTTATTGATGAGAAACAACTGCTTCCAAGACAGAAGGCAGCACTGAGTAAACTCCTGGATGCAAAGAATATGGACAGCAAGAACAGGGAAATATATGCGGCACAGCTGTTATTCGAAGAAGAGGAGCATTACAGAAACTACCTGCGCTGGCCTCAGATGATTTCCAAGCTTGGTCCTATGTTTGGTTTGCTGGGAACTCTGGTTCCTTTAGGTCCGGGGCTTATGGCGTTAAGCAGAGGAAATACAGAACTTCTGTCAAAGTCGCTGTTAATTGCCTTTGATACCACTTCCGCAGGTGTGGTAATTGCTGCGGTGTCGCTGGTAATTGCACAAATCAGAAAACAGTGGTATCGCCGGTATGCACAGGCTCTGGAACTCATGATGGAGGTAGTGCTTGATAAAATGAATGAGCAGGAGACAGGAGGTGCAGAATGCTAAGAGACAGACACCTTTCCCGAAGATATGAGGAAGAGGATGACAGCAATCCAATGGATAGTCTGACCAATCTGTTTGACGTCATGCTGGTATTTGCCTGTGGTCTGATGGTAGCACTGGTTATCAGTCTTAACGTAGATGTGTCCAGACTGGATCAGGCAGTAATCGAGTATAAGGATAACAGTGGAGGGAAGGCCACAGTCGAAGAATCTGAGGGAGCCAATATGGAAGAGATTGGTACAGTTTATCGGGATCCAACAACAGGAAAGACTTATATTCTGGATGACACAGAGTAAGCAGAGCGAGAATTTGAAGACAGATGTGATAATAAGTGTTACATGAGAGCACTTAATATATTTAAAAAAATAGAAGGAGGAACAGTAAAATGACAGAAAAAAACCAAAATTGCCTACAGAAATTATTAGCTGTGGTACTGGCCGTAGCAATGGTATTTACAGGCTCTTTAGGAACAATCGGTGCGGAAAAGGTATATGCAGATGAAGCCATCTGCAAGGTAACAGTTACCGTAAAAGACAAGGTAACCGGAGATGTTATCGAAGATGCCAGAGTAATCTTTACAGATTATAACCGAAACAGTAGTACCAATACCTATCCGGTTAAAGAAGGAATAACACGTAATGATGACGGAAGCTATAATCTGCTCGGTGACAGTGAATGGGGATCACCTTACCGTTATTATGCGGAAGCAGATGGTTACTATGATTCCAGAACCGCAGACTCCGCGGGAGTCCTACGTGGGGCAGAATTAACCATATGGGAGGAAACTCCACTCGACCTGGTAGTTCAGTTAGAACCATACCCTGAAGATAACCGTCTTCAGGATGCAATAACTAATGCACAGAATGAGATTAATGGATATGTGAACAAAGCCGATTATGATCCGGCGGAGCAGGATCAGATTGATGCAATCATTGCAAAGTATCTGAATAAAATATCAGAAGAGGTAGACACTGAGGCAACAGATTCTGTAGATGCTCAGATTGAAATCTTAAACGCAATCGTAGAAGAAGCTAAAGCAGAACTGGATGAAGTACATACCTCACAGAATAATGCAAATGAAGAATATGCAGATGATATTTATTTTGAAACTGTAAACGGAAGAACCATATCTCTTGTGAGAGAAGAGTACGGCAAGTACAAAATTGAACTAAGCCGCTATAACAACGAAGGTATCTTCAAAATTAAAGGAAACGATGCTGACACTTCTGTGAACTGGAATGCTACACAGGAAATGTACAGCATTAGTGCAGGAAGTCAGTACGTTCCATTCGAAGTAATAGATAACAAATATGATAAGGGCGTATTTTTGAATGATAGAGCATTTCCTCAAGATGTAGATTATAAGGCTAATGTAAAGAATATCGAGGATTGTTCTGTAACGTATACAAAAGAAGGTAAAACCGTTACAGTAACCTTTGATCTGGTTATTAGTGACAAATCAGTGGAGGAACTGGTAGGTGAACTGGACAAAGCTCTTGCTGAAAAAGAAAATGCAGAAAATCAGATAACAGAGGCTGTAAATGCTAAAGAAAATGCAGAAGCTGATTTAGAGGATGCAGAAGCCGCCTTAGAAGATGCAGAAGCAGCATTGGATGAAGCAAATGATAAAATTGGCGAACTGGAAGCAGCTAATAAAGCTCTGCAGGACCAGCTGAAGGAAGCTCAGGAAAAAGGACACCATGTGCTGATTAAAGTAGAAGCAAAAGCTCCAACATGCACAACTGATGGAAATAACGAATACTACACTTGTGCACACTGTGACAAGATTTTCGCAGATACAGCTTTAACCGAAACAACTGTAGAAGCGCAGACAATCGAAAAAACAGGACACACTTTTAATGAAGTAGTAACAAAAGCAACAACATCAAGCGATGGAAAAATTGAGAAAAAATGCTCTGAATGTGGCGAAGTAGAATCAACAACTACAATTAAAAAGCCGTCAACATTCACTTTATCAGCAACAACTTACACCTACGATGGAAACGCTAAAAAGCCGACAGTTACTGTTAAGGATTCTGCAGGAAAGACTCTGGTAAAGGATACTGATTACACCTTAACATATGCAAACGGCAGAAAGAATGTGGGAAAGTATTCTGTAAAGGTTACATTTAAGGGCAAGTACAGCGGAACCAAGACCCTATATTTTACGATTAATCCGCCAAAGACATCACTGGCTTCGCTGACATCTGTAAGCAAAGGCTTTACCGCTAAGTGGAATAAGAAGACCACACAGGTTACCGGATATCAGATCCAGTATTCCACAAGCAGTAAGTTTACAAATTCCAAGACTGTAACAATCACAAGTAATTCAACCACATCAAAGAAAATCACTAACCTGACCGCAAAGAAAAAATACTATGTAAAAGTGAGAACATATAAGACTGTGGGAACCACCAAGTACTACAGTTCATGGAGCGGTTATAAATACGTGACAACAAAGTAATAAAAAGAGTATGTGACGGGAGCTTTTCCCTCCCGGAGCATGACAGCCAGGCCCGTTCGGACTAAAAAACCGGACAGGTCTGCCTGTGTTTAGAAGGAGAAATGTATGAAGCATAAGATGAATAGACTAGCTCGTCTGGGAACCATCCTGTTAATTGTTATTCTATGTGTAACTACCAATGTTCAGGCACTTGACTGGACAGTTTACCAGAATTCCTCAACGAACAATGGTGTGACAGAGAACCCAGGACCTACAGATGCGGGCCACTCGGTTCTGAAATGGTCTGTAAAAATGCCTGATGCGACGACGCCACCTCTGATTATCGGAGACAGAGTTTACACCGCCAGCGGAAGGTATGTGTATTGCTATGACAAAGCAACCGGCGTTGAACTGGGAAAGTCAGATGAACTTAAGGGAAGAACAGGCTTTGCATTACACCCTATGGTTTATGCCGATAATTGCCTGTTCGTTGTTACAGTAAACGGCGGAAGCAGCATAGAGGCTCTGGATTTAAGCAATC
>JAQXLM010000123.1 GCA_029012125.1 Eubacteriaceae bacterium
ACTGCAGGAGATCTTGTAATGCGTTTACAGCTAGCTAAGAAGATGAAAATCAACGAAGCGAAGGCATACGTAGCTGAAAAGCTTGGTGTTACTCTAGAGGAATTAAGAGACGTTGTTATCATGAGTGAAAAGAGAGAAGAACTGGGATTGGGTCTTGCACATGTAGAGCCATGTGCAGAAGCTAATGCCGGCATGGAAGCAAAGTTCAGAATCCAGGAACTCCTAGATATCAAGGTCAACTCAGTAGAACGCTTTAAGGAAAGAGCTGGAATCAAATAAATAACCCATACAAATACTTTTCGAAACAGGGCTGCAAGGAGTAGTCCTGTTTCGAAGAATTACCATGAGTTATTCTGTTTGAGACGAAATAATCCATAGCCAACAGTTAAATTTTGTGATAGAATTATTAGATAGTTATCTATTATAATTTTGGAGGGTTTATGGACAGTAATGAGTGGTTAGAAATCGCAAGAAACGCAATAATCGAAGCCGATGAGGAAAAGGCTTTGGAAATTGTCGATAAAGCTCACGAAGCGGGAATGGATCTGTTTGATCTGCTGCAGACAGGGTTCGGCAGCGGTAATACAGAAATCGGGGACCGTTTTGAAAGGGGAATTATTTCCTTGCCTGAGCTAATATATGCCGCTGAGGTAATGAAGAATGTTACCGATTACGTTCTTAAGCTGGTTGGAATGGACGAATCGAATCTTAGAATTACCGCAAGTAAAGGCACAATTTTACTCGCCACTGTTAAGGGCGATATACATGATATAGGAAAGGGTATAGTTGCTTCTGCATTGAAGGCAGCCGGGTTTGAGGTCATAGACCTTGGATGTGAGGTGCCTGTTGAAAAGATAGTTGAGGAAGCAATAAGATATGATGCAGATATAATCGGCACAAGCGCCCTTCTGACGTCGACCATGACAGAACAGCGTAAGCTGGAAAAGTATCTGGCAGATAAAGGTCATAAGGCACGTTTTATGACTATGGTTGGCGGTGCACCGTGCACACCGAGATGGGCAAAGAAAATTGGAGCCAGCGGATACAGTGAAGACGCATACGATGCCGTTAGAGTCGCATTAGAATTGATGAAAGGGAAAAACGATGAGTAAAGAATTGATTTTTCAGACATTAAGACATGAGGAAACAAATGAAATTCCTTGGGTTCCATTTGCAGGAGTTCACGTTGGAAAACTAAAGGGATACACTGCAGAAGAAGTATTAAGAGACGAAGACAAGCTTGTTGAATGCTTAATCGAAGCAAATAAGCTTTATATACCGGACGGCTTACCTGTATTATTTGACCTTCAGGTAGAAGCTGAAATTTTGGGATGCGACCTTATGTGGGCTACAAACAATCCGCCTTCAGTAAAGAGCCATCCACTTGAAAATGAAAAGACTCTTCCTTGCAGCTGCAAGATTCCTAATGAAGAGTCCGGAAGACTTCCTATGATCTTATCAGCAATGAGAAGAGTTAAGGAAGCAATCGGAGAAGACACAGCATTATACGGATTGATTTGCGGACCGTTCACACTGGCTTCTCACTTAAGAGGAACTAATATCTTTATGGACATGGCTACAGATTCAGCATACGTTAAGGATCTGGTAAACTTCTGTTCACAGGTTGCAATCGCTATGGCAAAAATGTACATCGATGCAGGTATGGACGTAATCGCTGTAGTTGACCCACTTGTATCTCAGGTTTCTCCTAAACACATTGAAAAGATGTTAAGCGAAGGCTTTACAGCTGTATTCGATTACATCAGATCAAGAGGAGCATTCTCTTCATTCTTCGTATGCGGTAACGCTTCCAAGCAGATTGAAGTAATGTGTAAGATGGGACCTGACGGAGTATCAGTAGACGAAAACGTTGATCTTAAGGCAGCAAAGGAAATCACAGATAAGTACAACGTAACTATCGGAGGAAACATCCCTCTGACTACTACAATGCTATATGGTAACCAGCAGGATAACATGAAGGACGTAGTTGAACTAATCGACTCATTAGATCACCACAACCTGATTATCAGCCCAGGCTGCGATATGCCATATGACACACCTATTGAAAACACAATTGCATGTGCACAGGCAGTTAAGCATACAGACAGCACAAGAGAACTTGTTGCAAACTATGAACAGGTTATCGATGATTCAGATGTTGAGATCCCTGATTATGCAAGCCTGGACAAGCCATTAATCGAGCTTTGTCTGTTAGATCCTGAACAGTGCGCTGCATGTACATATATGCTTGCATTAGTTGAAGACAACTGGGATGAACTGAAGGAGCTTTGCGATTACAGAGTTTATAAGTATTGCGTAAAGGAAGACATTGCAAGAATCAGAAAGATGGGTGTTGTAAATCTTCCTACAATGTGCATCAACGGAGACCAGAGATTTATCTCCATCATTCCATCAAAGGAAGAATGTATTGCAGCAATCAAGGAATATGTTAAATAAGGCACATTAATATTTTTAAAACGGTATAAGGTGGTAGGCATGGTCTATCACCTTATTTGTGTAATCGGCAAGACGGTATTTGGAGTGAGTAATGAAGAACAAAGTTGTAGAAATTGAAAAGAAAAATGTATACTCCGGCACACTGGAGCGGTTCGTTAAAACCTGCGGTTTTGACCTGAGCACCAATAAAAAACACCAGAGGATGATGACAATGGCAGATCGCGTATTGGAGAATGGTGTTGCGGGAATCGAAATAAAGGCTGTCGTTTCCTATTACGGACCTGAGATCTTCCATGGAGACAAGCTTGTGGTTGAAGGTCAGGAGATAATCTGCAACTACTTTTCTCAGCTGCCTGATGAAGCGATAGAGGGTGCGTATTTCTATTGCCTTACAGCCGGAGAGTGTCTGTTTCCAAGCGAAGAACAGATTATGGATTTTCTGTATGCGGATATTTGGGGAACCTGTTACGTGGACGCCGGCATAAGTGAACTAAGACGCAGTTTTATGGAAGAAGATCTGAAGAAAAGATTTCCTGACAGAAAGGTTTATCTTTCTGAGGAATTCGGACCGGGATACTTCGGCATGCCGGTAATTGAATCCAAGAAGTTTATGAGCATTCTGGATTCATCACTGATCAACGTATATGTTAAAGACAGTGGACTTATGATTCCACAGAAAACATGTACGGGCTTGTATCTTGTTTTAAACAGAAACGATATTAAAGCTGACATTGCGTGCATGCAGTGTCGTGGAAATTCTGCGGGATGTCAGTTCTGCGGAATTAAAGCCGAAATGGATAGAATGAAAGGAAACGGGAAATGATTACTTTTTTACCACAGAATATAGAATATGATATTAAAGGCGAAAAAACCATTTTACAGGCCGCAGCGGCAGCCGGAGTAAACATCGACGGAAACTGTGCCGGCGCAGGCGTATGCGGAAAATGTAAGATTAGAATTATAGATGGACCTATTCCTGAACCGGCTGATCACCATTTTCAGCTGACTGAAGATGAAATCGCCTCAGGATATAGACTGGCATGCTGTACCATGGCAGAGGATGGAATGGTAATAGAAATGCCGGAATCAGAAACAACAGCATCGAGAAAAAAGAAACTGGTAAAGCTGCCTGAATGGTTCAGTTCTGAACCAAGAACTGTAAAGAGGTATATTACTGTTGATAAGGCGGATATTGCATGTCAGAAAGCTGATGTAACAAGAATTGAAGAAAAGCTTGGAGATAAAGTTATCGGTGTAAGCTTTGATGCCATGAAAAAGATTCCTTGCGCTCTGGGACAGGGAGCTGACATTACCGTAACCATTCAGAATGGTGAAATAATCGATGTGGAGTCCGGTGATACAAGTAAGGACTGCTACGGAGTGGCTGTAGATATAGGAACTACAACTGTTGTAGTTATGCTGTGGAATCTTTCAACAGGTGAAATGGTTGGAATTAATGCGGCTACAAACCCTCAGGGAACCTACGGTGCAGATGTAATCTCCCGAATAAACTTTGCTAACTCAGAAGAAGGCAACCTGCAGATCGTTCATGGTGTAATCATCGATGCAATCAACAGATATGCTGAGGAACTGTGTAGCGAAAACGGAATCCGAATCGACAGCATCTATGAATATGCAGTTGTTGGAAATACTACAATGAGCCATATTTTTCTGGGTGTTGATCCAAGTCAGCTGGCATTTTCACCTTTCACCCCTGTATTTACAGACGGTACTGTGTGCAAAGCATCACAGCTTAAGTTAGAGGGAAACTGCTGCGCATCTGTATACCTTTCAGCAAATATTGCAGGTCATATAGGTTCTGACATTACGGCAGGAATCATTACTACAGATATTATGGATAAGAAGGGTGGTCATCTGTTTATCGATATTGGTACAAACGGTGAAATTGTCCTCAGCGGTAACGGTCGTGCATGTGCATGTTCAACTGCAGCAGGACCTGCTTTTGAGGGAAGTTCCATCAGACAGGGCATGCGTGCAGCAAGAGGTGCCATAGAACGAGTTGACATTACAGATGAGGGTGTTATTATAAAGACAATAGGAGATACCACTCCTATAGGAATCTGTGGATCCGGAATAATAGATGCCGTAGGTGAACTGATAAGAACGGGAATTGTGAACAAGAGCGGAAAGCTTTTGAGCCCTGAAAGACTTAGATCCAAAGGAATATCCGAAGAGGTTCTTAAGCATATCAGAACTACAGACAAGGTTAATGACTTTGTTTTATATGAAAGTCCTGACGGAAAGAGCGATGTTCTGATTACTCAGAAGGATATTCGTGAGGTTCAACTTGCGAAGGCGGCAATCTCAGCAGGAATCAGCATTATGATGAAAGAACTGGGACTTACAGAGGAGACTTTGGAAAAGGTTTCTATTGCAGGAGCCTTCGGCAGTTATATCAGAAACAGCAGTGCAATGGATATGGGTCTGCTTCCTAGAGTGCCTGAGGAAAGAATATACTCCCTTGGAAACTCTGCCGGAATAGGTGCATCCATGATGCTTTTATCCGAAAAGACTGTTGTTGATTCTGAAGCCGCAGCAAAGGATATTCAGCACATTGAACTGGCAAGCAGAAGCGATTTTCAGGATGCGTACATGCTGGCAATGTCATTTTAACAAAAACCATTAGGAGGAACTACTATAATGAATCGTGAGGAAATACTGGAATTTTTACAGACAACTGATGATAGTAAACTGGAAGCTTTGTTCTCCGGCGCGAGAGAGATAAGAAACAGAATTCAGGGTGATAAAATATTTGCATATGG
>JAQXLM010000124.1 GCA_029012125.1 Eubacteriaceae bacterium
TAAGACTTGCACCGATTGTGTTTATGCTCTCTGTGGTGGGCATTATAATTACGTATAAGAATAGATAATTTGATATTTCATCTTCTTAGGGTTGTGTATCCTCTTTGAAAAGGCTACGCAGCTCTTTTTCTTTTACAGTCAGGCAAAAAGCGCCGGTCACACAAGCCAAAACAACCCCGGTTCCCCAAACCTTACAAACATTTTACATCAAAACACCTCAGGTTTTTACACGCAGGGCGTATTATGAACTCGGAGGTGAATCAAATGAGTATTATATGGAGAGCAATAGATAATAATAATTTAAAGACAAAAGCCAAGACCAGATTTTTTGTGCTCTGTATCACTCTTGTTTGTGTATTAACAGGCGGAGCAATATGGCTGGTTGGAGCAAGATTTTTCCTGCCTGGGCTCAGATGGTTAATATGCTTTATGGGATACCCGGCTATCTTCCCGGGCCTGATGGGTTCAGCACTGTATCTGTTTAATCATGAGTTTTCAGAAAGCAGGTCGGAATGCAGCAACGCAGAATGACCTTAGATATATAAATACAACAGGAAGAAAGGGGAAATATGATTAATTTCAACGAAAAAAAGGGGTTCATATGTGACATGGATGGAGTCATTTACCACGGAAACGCTTTGCTGCCGGGAGTAAAGGAGTTCATAGACTGGTTACAAAGGGAAAAGAAAGAGTATTTGTTTCTGACTAACAACAGTGGAATGACACCAAGGGAGCTACATCAGAAGCTTCTGAGAATGGGAATAGATGTTTCCGAGGAGCATTTCTATACCAGCGCACTTGCCACTGCAGAGTTTTTAAAAAAGCAAGCTCCCGGATGCTCAGTTTTCGCCATAGGAGAGGCCGGACTGCTCAATGCACTGTATGACGCCGGAATTACCATGAATGATGTGGATCCGGACTATGTGGTTGTAGGTGAAGGAAAAACCTACTCCATGGAGTCTCTGACAAAGGCAGTAAATCTGATTATGAAGGGATCAAAGCTCATAGGAGCCAATTCAGATGTGTCGGGACCTATTGAAAACGGAATAGCTCCTGCTTGCGGCGCTTTGATTGCTCCAATTGAAATTGCAACCGGAAAACACGCTTACTTTTGCGGAAAACCAAATCCGCTCATGATGCGCACCGGTCTGAGACTTTTGGGCTGCCATTCAGCTGACGCGGTAATAATCGGTGACAGAATGGATACTGATATTATTGCAGGAACGGAGAGTGGAGTGGAAACGGTGCTGGTCCTTTCCGGAGTATCCACGGCAGACACGGTAAATGCCTATGCATACAGGCCTACTATGATTCTGTCAGGAGTGGGAGATATACCTGTCGAGGCATGTAAAAACATGTAAATACGTGTATTAAAATGCTAGACTTTTCATAATATTCCAGATATAATTTACCTATAAGTATGAATTAAGAAAGGAAGATAATCATGAAAAAGTCAAGAATACTAAGCGTAATACTTGTCGTTGCAATGGTTGTTACAATGTCATTCGGAACATGCAGCATCGCATTTGCAGGAGAAGACAACAGCAGTTTTAAACCGGCTGTAGGAGAAAGAGTTGAAATGTACGCAGCACAGAATTCCGCTGCAAGAATTCCAGGTCCTGTAAGCGGTGAAATAAACGCAAAAACTATATTGAACACAACCTATTCACCGGCATCGTATAAAGCATGGCCAATTCAAGGCGGATACTACTATCTCTTCCAGGTTAATCCGAAGTATACCGGAATTCTTTATCTGGACGCTGCAGTATCAGGTCCTTATGGTCTGACAATTGGCGAATATGTAGAAGTTGATGGCGTTCCCAGCTATCAGAATTCCATGTACGTTTCCGGAGGTGAAGAGAGAACTAATTCATATGGTATCAATGTAACTGCAGGCAAGCCATGTTATATTGTTGTTCAGAACGAGTTCTCCGTTCCTATGGATGTAAGCCTTCGCGGACACATCTATACAACAGGTACCAGAACCCTTCCATCAGGGACAAGCAAGTGGACGGTTTTCTCAGGCAAGAATGCTTCAGGAAATACCTCAACAACATGGTTTAAGGTTACCCCACAGACTACAGGAACCATGATCGTTTCACTGAAGGAATTCGGAGATTCATATTCAACAGGCTATGTAACTCTGTATAATTCTTCAAAGAAATCCGCGTTATCTGACAAAGTATATTATAATTCAAGTAATGCATCTGACAGAGTTTATTTCGGAGTTAAGAAAGGAACTACATATTATCTGAAGGTTACAGGCTGTTACGGCAGCTACAGTGACAGCTATAAGCTGGGCATCAAGTATTCCGTAACTGCAAGAACCGAACGAGCTCTGGGATACAAGAGCAATGCAAAGAAGCTGCAAAGAGGTGCAGATGCAACCAACACACTGTTCGTAGCATCAACCTCCAACAACACAGATTGGTACAAGATTTATGTTTCATCTAAGAGAACAACACAGTTCAACATCAACACTTCAGGAATTAAAACCGGAACGATATTTGTTTATGTTTACAGAGGATCCAAGCAGATAGGCTCAAAGATAGAAATCAAGCCATATTCCAATGGTGGCACCTATAGCATTACATACGGCACAACATATGGTAAAGCAAACTCCGGCACATATTACATTAAGGTTGTCAAGGGCACCAAGGCAAACGGTAAGTATTCAATCAGATACGTAAAGTAAAGTAATCGCATAGATAAACGCACTACCCCCGGAAAAAAATCCGGGGGTAGTTTATCATTGTAAGTAACTAATCTTTCCTGTAAAGCAAAATAGATAAGCTTAAGGAATATGGAATAAATATCCTGAATACGGAAAATAATAAGATTTCGAAATATGGATAAAATACGGAGGGGGTAAGATAAGATGAAAGCGGAAACCGTTTTACAGGCAGCAGAAAAGCTGCAGAAGAAAATCACAGAAGACAGACGCTACATTCACATGCATCCGGGAACC
>JAQXLM010000125.1 GCA_029012125.1 Eubacteriaceae bacterium
AATGCCGTGTTCCCAAAAGGAACCTAGGGTTCGAATCCCTAACTCTCCGCCAACGATAAGCCTGTAATCAAGCCGATTGCAGGTTTTTTTTACTTAATTTTTCGAACAAAACTCATTGACGCAAAATATAACATTAGATATGATGATAGATAGAAATACAGAAGTTGAGCTTTCTTACCTCGAAAGACTGTTTATGAAAGAAGTAGCCGAAGAAAACCGGGTGAGAGGGATTTCCATTGCCAACGATATTTGCAAGAATTATCGTCGTGAGGGTATGTTCTTTGATGAAATACTCGACGAGGCCATGAATGGAGGAAAACAATGAACGAGCTTCAGTTAAAGCTTTGTGATATTCAAGGAAGATTATTTGAACTATCTGCTGAAAATAAATATAACAGCGCCGCTTTTATCAAGGCGTTTATGATGTCCGTCACCGCAAAGGAGCTTGATTCAAAGTATAACCGTATGCAGTGGGCAGGAGAAGAATACCTGCTTGAGGAAGTCGCCTCTGCTGCAGGTGAATCCCTTACAAGAAACGGAGAGATATTTTCTGCTGATGTGCTGTACTGGATAGGCTATATCTACCGTTATTGGCACTATTACACAGGTGAGGATAGCGCAAAGATTTATAAGCAAGCTCCCGTCCAAACAATGAAACGAAATTATATGATGTTCCACACTATGGATCCCGTTCTTGCTATTGAGGACTTGAAGGAGATTCATAACCAGAAACAGTAATTAGAATTGGGAGATCTGTATTATGAACGAAGAACGCTTAAATGCTTTTGAAAAAATGCTTTCCGATATTCTTTCGCAGTACGACTCGGTCACAGAGAAACTGGCGGTGCTCAAGGCTGAAGGCAAAGAGAAAACCGTTACCTATCGCCAGCTTTTTACAAACAAACTGCAATATCAAACAATATTGTCGTACTACCGGACATACGGTCTTTTGGATAATGATAAAAAATAACAGAGGTACAGTATGCCCGATAAGAATTGGCAATTTGAACTTGAAGAATATATAAGGCAGGGCGAGCCTGAAAGAGCCTTGAATATCAAGCTTTTCGGCATATAGAAAGCCGCCCGAAGCTGCCTTCACAAATTGCTAAACTGCCATTAATCCATAAAACTCAAAATGCCGTATTCCCAAAAGGAACCTAGGGTTCGAATCCCTAACTCTCCGCCAATAAGGCTTTTTGCCACGAAAAAGGGTTACCTCAGTGAGGTGGCTTTTTTTATTTAAAAGAGAAACTGAAGGCACTCAAGACGAAAGGAAAGAGAATATGAAAGGGTATCTGAAGTCGTATTTCATACTCCAGATACCCCATTCGACGTTGTAATTATGATTAAATTATAGATTGTGGAAATTGTACAGCTCTATGAAAAGACACCTGTTGAGCTACATGTTAATGTAACTGTTTTTGTCTTGGTAGCTATCACAGAACCATCATAGTATTGTTTACCCGTTGCAGTAGCAGATGCGGTATTTCCGGACTTGCTTCCGGAAATATTAGAAACTTTCCAACTGGAAGCCTGACTTGCAGCAGAAGGAGTAACAGCAGTGCATTTTGATGTACCGTCTCCATAGGTAAAAGTGCCTTTTACACGCACATACCATAGAACATCACCATCTGCATTCTTGTAATAGGTTGTTTTTGTTTTAGTTGCAGTAGTGGTGGAATATGTATGAATCCACCCCTCAAAAACTACCCAAGGAGATGTGGAATCTTCTATTACCGTTTCATAGTAACTTCCATCATCAAGGTATTCAATTGTAGATTTATCGGAATTGCTTTCTGCAAAAGAAGGCTGAACCGTAAAGGCTATCACTAACATAATTAGTGTAATAAGTGCAGTTATTTTTTTCATCTCTTGCCTCCTTATTCGATTACAGTGGTTTCTTCGGTGATAATTTGATTTTGTACTTCAAGATATAGGCTATATAGATAATGGTAACGCAGACCAAATGCAATAAGTGCTGCAATGGTAATAACTATAAGCACTTTTTTTAACATAGAAGAAAGAGAAATTCTCTTATATAGGTATTCCTGATCAGTAGCCACAATGTAATTATATACAACATCAGTTGGTTCATCAAAGTGCTCCATTATGTCGTCAAATGATAAATCAGGATTGTCTGCAGCATAGTCTATTACAGATTTCTTGTAATCGCGAAGAAACTTTTTCTCTTCTTTTGTGTAAACGGGTAAGAGAGATTTGATTTGCCTAAAATAGCGTTTTAGTTCTTTGTTGTTATTCATAGTGCCTCCTTGCTGCTCGACAGTATTTTGCTGATACCTAAAGTAATTGTTTCATAGTCTTCTAATAAATCATCGAGTCTTTTCTTGCCGGTATCTTCCAAATGATAATAGACTCTAACTCTCCTTTTTCCAATTGTTTCTTCATAATCAGAAATAAACTGCTTATTTAACAGCTTATATAGTGTGGGATATAAAGTGCTTTCGGTCACAACAACATTACCCTCTGATAATTCCTTAATCAAAGAGGTAATCTGATAACCATATAAATCCTGATCCTTTAACAGATACAGCACAAGCATTTCAACTGTACCCATTTTAAAATTACTTCGTCCCCTAGACATATATAACAACTTCCTTATATTTGATATACTACAACATTTAATACAAAAAATCAATATTATGAAAAACATAATATATATTGACCATATATCAAATAACTGTTAAAATAAGGCAATAGTAATGGAATATCATGGAATTAAGAAAACCAGTACATTGATATCTGATACGGAGGTGAGAAAAAACAAAGAAAACTAACATTGAAAAAGTTATTGTATTAATGGTTTGTTGAAAATAAGAGCACAGCGTTAATGAAAGGAGAACAAAAGTGCAAAACATTAGATACACGAAAAATGGGCTTAGAAGAATTGCAATTTTGCTATGCTTAACCATGATATTCACATCCATTCCTACCTATGCATTTGCTCAGACCAGCGAAGAACCGGATGCTGGTAATTCAAATGTACAGTGTGAAGAGCAGACTCTGGAAAACACATTGATTCTGGACGAAAACCCTCTCAGAAGAAAATGCCGTTCCGGATGAAAGTACGGAAACCACAACTGTCTTTGACCTGGGAGACGGTAAAAAGGTCGCAGTCTTTCACGGAAGCGATGTACGTTTTGCAGATGAGGATGGCAGTCTGAAAGACTATGAACCGGAGCTTGTAGAACTATAATCGGAACAAAGTCTTAATGGAGAGTCCCTTGAGGGATACACTTACGAAAACAAAACAGGAGACATGAAGCAGTATATTCCCGAAACTCTCGATGAAGAAACACCTCTCCTGATGGAAAAAGAAGGGTATTCCATCAAAATGACTCCAATAGAAGGCTCACTACGGAACAGTGTGGAAGTAATTCAGGACGAGACACTAACTCCATATGAAGAAATAAAGGAAGAAAATCTGACAGCGGTATACACTGCTGAGGATGAGTTATATTCCTATGAATACACCTCTCTGATCAACGGAATTAAAGAGTCTCTTGTATTAGAAGAAAAACCTGAGAGCAATGTGTTCTCTTTCAGATTGGAAACCGACGGACTGATTCCTGTATTGGAAGAAAGGGACAATGTAATAAACCTTAAGGATAAGGACAGCGAAGAAATCATCGCTCACATTGACAGACCTTTCATGAATGATGCAAGCGGAGAAGCATACAGTGAGGATCTGACTTATGCTCTTTCTGAAACAGAAGAGGATGTTTACCTTGTGACTCTTACCATAAGCAAAAAATACCTGAACGATTCACAGCGCATTTATCCTGTTACTATAGATCCGACAGCAACATGGAAGGGTAATTCACAGCTGTCAGATGCATATGTAATAAGCGGAACATATGCTGACACTAACTTCTATTCAAACGATGTAAGAATCATGATTGCAGGAAAAGGAACAGACGGAACACATCGTACATATATGAAGATACTGAATCTGAAATCTACATTAGCAGATAAATATGTTGACAGTGCCTACCTGACTCTCTATGAAACAGGATACTGTGATGCAAATCAGACAATGCGTATAAACAGAGTTCTGGAAAGCTGGTCAACAAGCACAGTCACATGGAACAATAAGCCATCATATTCCACAACGACAGTAAACAGCTTTACTACAGAGGGAACGCAGTATGCATCCCATAAGATTGGAGTGACAACTCTTACACGAAACTACATAAACAGCACCAATAACCCAAACTACGGAATAGTAATTCGTAATGCAACATCAACGCCTAAGTATGCGGAGTTTTATGGAAGCAGAACCTCTCTGACATCATACAGACCGAAACTTGTGGTAACATACTATGATAAACCGACAGCACCTGAGAGCGTATCCACGAGCAGAAAAAGCGGAGAGTCTTACATATCAAGCAGCTACATGAGAGAGGGGTCTTCCATATATGCTAGCTGGAAGGGAATAAACTCACATAATCTGGCAGATGTACAGTACAAGATTATTGCAGCAGACGACGAGACACCAAGTCCTACATCTGTAAGCAGCGACAATGTGAATCTGACAACGTATCGAAGCTTAGGCGTTGATACTGCGTTAGGAACAAACGTAAAGATTCCGTATGGAGCATCACTGCCGGCAGGAAAATATCGCCTATACATAAGAGGTAAAGACGCAGGGGGCATGTATGGAAGTGCAAAATATAAGACATTCTATGTGGATGGTGACGCACCAAGTCTTACCAACGTTTCGGTTACACCGGTAACCACAGCAGACAGTCCCACACAAAACAGAAATCCAAGGTTAACCTGGACTGCAACTGACGAGAACTTTTCAAAAGTAACCATAATGGTCACCGGGGGAAGTGAGTTTACGACAACAACATCTTCCGGAACAAAGAGTGTAACTCTGGCTTCATCACGATTTCCTACAGACGGAACATATACAATCAGAGTCAGAGTATACGATAAAGCAGGTAAATATGTATCAAAGAATTTGTACTATCATGTTGATACTAAAGGGCCTTCAATCACCAGCCTGAAAACAACTCCTGATACAAAAGCCGGAGCTAAGACAAACAACGTACACCCTGTTGTAAAATGGTCAATTGCAGATGATAGTCTGTCAAGGATTCAGTTGTATCTGAATGACACATTAATATATACACCGTCATCACTGACGACGACAAGTGTTTCTATCTCATCTGCAAGATTTCCGGAATCGGGTATATATAAGTTTACATTAAAGGTAACGGATACTGCAGGAAATGTTACAGAAAAGTCAGTTAACTATTATCTGGATATTGAAGCACCGTCATTCAAAACCATAACTGTTGTACCGGACAGTTCTGAAACATCAAAAGCCCATATCAGCAGTCCAATGGTTACATGGACCTCCGAATCAACTGACATCAGTCAGATATCATACAGCACGGACAATTCGAGTTTTACAATGCTGGATGACGTAGACGGATCATTTAATATTCCAACGAACATAATCGCAGAAGGTACAAACACAATCTACGTTCGTCTGCACGATAAGGCAGGAAACATAAGCAGTACATCATCATTAAACTATTACTATGAACCATCGGATAACTTTGTTCCGGAAATTAAGACAGCTACAGAATACTACGGAAAGCGCTTTATCAGTTGGGAAACTGATGCATTTAACGATAATCTGGTAGCTTATGAGCTACATAGAGGAACAAGTGCAGGATTCACACCGTCTGACAGTACACTTGTTGAAGATGATATTGATGAAACGGCAGGATTGTTCGTAGATAAGGAAATTCTTGCAGCGGGAACATATTACTACAAGCTTAAGGTTGTTCCGTTATCTGAAAGTATTTCTTTTGATAATCAATTCAGTAATGAAATCAGCTGCACAAATGCAGTAACCATAGACCAGTTCGCCAACAACCTTGGAAAGAAGGATTACCTTGATTATCTTGAAGTAGGTACACCGGTCGGTACAGCATATGTGGAAAAGAGCAGTGGTAATTTATTCTATACACAGGATGATTTTGAACTTTCCAATTCGCAGCTGGAATACGGAATGAGCAGGACCTATAACAGCCTGTCTAAACGAACTTCTATGCTGGGTATCGGATGGACAGATTCCTATCACAAGGAAATCTATACTTGTGGTGATGATATATACTTTGGAGACTCTGATGGAAGTTCATATCTATTCAAATTGCAGAATGGTTCCTATGTCTGTGAGGAGACGAAGAACTATACTTTAGAACTGACCGACACAGGATATTCTATCGAAACAAAAGACAATACAGTATATGTATTTAATCGATCCGGTCAGTTGGTTGAAACTACAGAGCCAAACAACTGCAGTGTAACGAACACCTATGATAATTTAGGCAGACTGCAGAGCGTGACATCATCAGAAAGCATTTCAGGCAGCAAGATCCTGACATTTGTATATGATGAAGGGGAATTTCAGCTGGATTATGTGACGGATCTTGCAGGAACAAAGTATGCCTATGACTGTACAGGCAATATCTTGAAAAAGTTAACGATTTCAAGAGGTATTACAGAGAGTCTGTCATATAACTATGTTTATGGAAACAATTCAGGAAAACTGGAGACAATTGAGGACGGTGAAGGAAATCCTTATACTATAGCTTACTCAGGAGAAAAGGTAAGCTCCATTGCTTATCCTGATAATGAGAGTTTCAGATTAACATATACAACCGGACAAACGCAGGTGGATAAATTAATATATGTTGACGGAAACGAACACACAATGTATTCCACTGAAACGGAATTCGATACCGGAACAGGTAAGGTGATATCATATACAGATGCGGCAGGAAATGAGACAAGTTATGAATATGTGTCTGACAATTCGTTCCTGGTTAAAAAAGAAAAAACAGTCAGGGGGTACGAGAGCCTTAGTAACGGAATTGTAACCGTGCGGACCGATGAAAATGTTATTGAAACGGAATACACCTATGATGAAAATGATAATGTGATTACAGAAGAACACTCAAACGGAACTGAAACAACCTACACATACGATAATGAACAAAACCTTCTTTCTGAAGTATCGGTAAATGGAGAAGACGAGATCACCAATAATTCCTATACTTATGATGATAATGGCAATGTAACCAGTGTAACAGACAACATCACCGGGACTGTTGAAACTTATCTGTATACAAATGCAAATGAAGGTGAAGAACAAGACAACGATGTATCTTGTGCAGGAAAACAAGTTGGAGTTACTGTAACTGAAAGTGTATCTGTCATTGAAGAGCAAGATTCTTCTGATGATATGGAATCAGATGATGAAATAGTTACGGTAACAGACACTACAAATGTCGTAACCAGTGAAAGTACATATCGTTATTCAGAAGATGATAATCATCAGATTGTTAATACATTAAACACAATCGGAAATGTTGAAACAGCTGTTACAGAAGAATATGACTTTATGGGTAGAATCGTTAAATCAGTTGACGGAGATGTTACGACTGAGAACGAATACGACTTTATGGGTAGAATTGTGAAGACAACTGTTTCAGAGGAGGGCAGAGATGCAATAATAACTACATACTCTTATGATGACAATGGAACTCTTGTTTCGGAAAGCACTACAGGAGGAACAACTAAAACATATACTTATGACAGCAGAAACCGTAAAACATGTGAAATCGTTTCAGGAAGCGGCATGGAGACCCGAAGGGAATATACAGATTACGGTTATTCAGCAGATGAAAAAATCCATAACGGTATAAGTGAAAGAACAGAGGATTATACATATACCGAAACATCAAGAAATACTGCAGGAACAATAATAAATGTAAAATATATCGATATTTGCGGAAGTACAGTAAAAGAAGTTGCAGGAGAAACAACAAGCCATTATACTTATGATGAGAGTGGAAATCGTTATGCAGAGTATATTACGAATACTTCCGGAAGTGATACAGCATTAACTCTATCCCTATATGATGCAGATGGGAATGCTTTCGCGGAAATAAGGCAGCCGATAGTAACCGATGGAGCGTATACCATCGGTGAAGACACCATTACGACATATAGTGAAAATGACACTAAGGGTAATCTGATCAGTCAAACCAGTGGAAACGGAATCGTCACGAGTTATACTTATGATGATGAAAACAGACTTACCTCCTGTAAAATAGGTGGTACGGATAATACAAATGATATTTCAGTCGAGTATTATTCCACTGAGAATTTAGAACAGCTTATGGTCATAACCGATGCCAATGCAAATCGAAAGGTGGAAAAAAAGAATTGGAACGGATTAGTTACGGAGATTTCAGATATCAGCGGGAACAAAGACGATGGCTCCATTATCATAAGCAGTGAATACGATGATAAAGGTAGAAAAATTAAAGAATCCTACAGTAATGACACATATATCGAGTATGCATATGCGGATAGCTCTGAGAACATCAGCAGAGAATCCGCGTATAGAACTGCTTCAGGCAATGAGACGGAGGATTCTTTGGAAAGCGAAACTACATATACCTATGATGCTCAGGGAAGAATGCTTACAGCAACGGTTCAAAAAGACGGCTCAACGATCAGCAGCACCTCATATACCTATGATGCGGAAGGAAAGAAACTGTCAGAGACAGTTAACTATGGCTTAAGTTCTGCTGAAACA
>JAQXLM010000126.1 GCA_029012125.1 Eubacteriaceae bacterium
TATAATAATCCGAAGACAGGGTCTTGCCCGTAGCCTTCATCATCAGGTCAGCCGTGTCATACAGAGCTCCGTATTTGAAGACTCTTTCCTCCAGCCACTCTTTTATCACGTGAAAATCACCTTTGGCAGTCAGTGTATCAAAGCTTCCACATTCCTCTTCTATTGCTTCCATAAGCTGTGCCGCATATATATTTGCCATAAAGTAACATGAAAAATAACCAAAGTATCCTGCAGCCCAGTGAATGTCCTGCAAGACTCCGTCACTGTAGTTGTCCGGTTCTATTCCCAGATAATCGCGATACTTTCTGTTCCATGCTTCAGGAAGGTCGTCCACATTCAGACTGCCGTTTATCAGTTCCTTTTCAATTTCGTATCGAATGATGATGTGAAGCATATATGTCAGCTCATCTGCGTCTATTCTGATTAGAGACGGCTGTACATGATTGCTTCCTCTGTACATCTCGTCCACAGAATAACCTGATACCTCCGGCACCACTTCATCTATGATTTTTCGGAAGTGAGTCACAGCACCCCGGCTTCTGCCGATAATGTTTTCATAAAGTCTGCCAATGCTCTCCTCCATGGTAAATGAAGGCGCCTCAGCCATGAATGTTCCCAGAAGATTCTCATCTATGCATTGCTGGTATATGCCTTTGCCACTTGAGTGAAGCACATTGTATATTCCAAATCTCAGATCATCTTCCTTGTAAGTTGTGACAACCCTTACATCAGAAGGCGAATCAGCAAGTATTGTGGTATGTGATCCTACGTCCACACGTCCTGCGTTAAAATCAAAGCCGATAAGCTCCATGATTCTGTGCCATATCTGCTTTTGTTTTTCCACATCAACCCTGCCGGTTTCCAGTGGTTTCTCATTTTCATTCTTGTTTTTTTCCACAACCTTTGCCAGGGTTTCGATAAGAAAAGGCTTTAATTCTGAGACTAGGCCGTCTACTATTTTTACATTCAGACCATCCTCGTAATAGCCCATGATTGCATCATATGGATTATTCTCATAGCCCCAGTATTCTGCAAAATTCTTGAATTTATCAATAATCCTTTTCAGATAAGGTTTGAACATCTCATAATCGTTATTCTGACGAGCCACATCCCATACCTGCTCACTTCTGGCGATAAGCCCCGTATATTCCATGTATTCTTCTTCCGGAATCTTGGATATATAATAAGAGTTTCTAGCTATTCGCCTGAGCATCGCATTGGTAGCAAAGTCGTTTTTCTTGTGACCGGTAAAGTACTTTACATGGCCTGTAAATTCCCGTCCTGACAAAAGCTTATACTGCTCATCCGCAAAAAACGACATTACCTTACTTCTGTATTCGATGCCTGCAGGCGGCATGTGCGTAATCTTATCCCAATAGATCAGTGAATTCTGGGTGTATTTGTAATACTCTATTTTGCTGATCAGTTCCTTGAACTGAGCCAGTCTGGTATCATATGTCATATTACTCTTCCTCTGCGCTATCGCCACTGCTTCTGTTGTATTTTCTTAATCCAAGGAACAGAATAACCGCTGCTGTGAAGTACAATACCGCAGCAATATAATATGCTGTTCGATATCCCTCCTGATTTACGAAGAGTATCTGACCCGTAAAGTTACCGCTTATTATGCTGACTATTCCCGCCAGGAAGTTTACTACGGAATTGTATGCCGGTCTCAGATGGTTAGGAATAACGGACATACTGAGTGCGCTTTCCGCAGGGCTTCCCAGATTTGCAAAGCCTGCACGCATGAACAGTGCCATTCCTACCATAGGAACCATAGCGTCACCGAAGGCATCACCGTTTGCAATAATCAGCATAAACGGAACGGATCCGATAACTGTCAGACAGATGGTGCCTACATTACCAAGCTTACGTACCACCCAAGGGGTAAATAGCATAAATACTGCTATTGCAAGGTATGACAGGGATACAAGCAGTGAAGATGTAGCCTTATCGATGTGCAGGTTTCTGTTCAGGAATACTGTGTAATATGATGTGAACAATCCCATTGCAAATGAAATGATTGTCCAGTATGCAAGATAAACAGCCGCATCTTTATTGAACAGTACTGAAATGATATCCTTCGCACGTTCGCCCAGGCTTACCTGCTTCTTTTCCGATTCAGCAAGCATGTAATCGTCTTTTTCTTCTTTGATCAATAATACCGGTATGATTGCAAGGGCAGAGAGAATGCCTGTAATGAGTAAAACATCCTCATTTCCCTGCAGGTATGATGCTCTGATTTCAGGTGTAACATCTGCAATATTGGAGGTTATTTCCTTGGCAACTGCATAAGTCGTTCCGGCATGTAATGAGAACATCTTTACTGTAAACACTCCGCCCAGATAGGTTGTCAGGAAATATCCCACATAACCCATATAGTAGGTTCTCGTATACCATCCGATACCCTTATCTTCCAATGTGTTTGTATAAGTTGCAACATAAGGTGCAAGCATTACATAGTGAAGCTGAATTCCTGTCAGTGCAAGCAGTGTTGTCACATAGAATATGCTTTCGCTATGAGTAAATGTTACACTGAAAAAGGCAGCGGAACATGCAACAGAGCAGAACAGAAGAAGCTTCTTGTAGCCCGTTTTCGGAACAACCAGCAGAATCGCCGCGCTGATAAAGGTTGCGTATCCGTAGAAAGCCCAAAAGGATGTAGCAATTGATTCGTTTACTTCCTGAAGGTAGTTTACATAGGTGTCATATAAAACACCGCTTACCAGATTGTTTAATACATAGCTGATAATAAACATTATCAAGTTTCTCTTGTTTCTCATGTTCTTTCTTCCTTACTTTACTTTTCTGATTTTCTCTTTTGCCTTATCTTAAATTGTACTGATTAAAAAACGGATGCAATGTATTGCAATACTCTTTTTCCAGCTTCGGAGTCTGAAGTTCTTCATCGGTTTCAGTCTCCATCAGTTTTCTGTGGGCTATTATTTCCTCATTTTCAAGCTGCTCCATTATGGCAAGGAGAATTCTGGCTTCTCTCTTGGCCTTCTGCAGATTAAACTTGTGAGTTCGTACTGTGGCAAGGCTGATTCCCATTTCCTGGGCGAGAGCCTTGTTATCTTTATCCTGATAAATGCCTGTCATAATATCCTTCTGGATATCCGATAACCCGCTGACCTGTCTATCGATGCTAACCAGACCGTTAAATACGCCTCCGTGAGCATCAAAGATATGCTCATCTGCAGCACGTCTTGCATCAACCTGACGTCCACGAGAATTATATATCAGCCCTGTTTCAAAAACCTGTCCACAGAAAATGCACGTGCAATGAGTGTTATGTTCATTATAGGTTAGACCCTGAGTAAGTTCTTCTACTGTAAGTTCCTTGAATTCCACTTTTTCCATAGCTGCCCTCCCCTGAATCTGCAAAATATAAGTAAACAAAAAACGATTTCGTTTATCAATAAATAAACATTAACACTTTTTGTTTCCATATGCAATAATTTTTTTTTAAAAAATAAACCTTTAATCCATCATTTCTTTAGAATTAAAGGTTTTTTATCTTGTTTATTCATATTTCCTAATAATATCGTCCAGAAACTTTCTGAAATCCTTCTTCACGTTCTCCGGTCCTTCTATGTAAATTCCCGTTCCAAGGCCTGCAATCCATCCGAAAAACTGAGGACTGACGGAAACCAATGCTGTGATTTTGAATCTGTCCTCTCCCACAGGTGTAAGAATTGTATCCCTGGAAAAGCGGTCAAGCATTACTCCCACCAGGTTTTTATCACATACCAGACTGACCTTCTCGTCCTTTCCTCCGAACATTCCAAAGGTTTTCTTCGCAAAAGATGCCAGATCAAAGTCTTCAAACTGTTCCTTTCCCTGACGTTCTTTCTGGGAAACATGGGTTTTCTTCATTTTATCCACTCTATAGTGTTTTATTTTTTCTGACAGACTGTCAAAACCTATAAGATAGTAATTCTCATCGTCCCATGTAAGTGCCCATGGACTTGTTTCATAAAACTCGCCGTTTTTCTTCGGAACCAGTTCTTTATCCATGTTCCACTCAGTATACTGAAATACAATCTGTTTATTGGTCAGAATCGCCTCGTGAATCTGATCCACATTGTAATAGATGGTTTCGTTTCCTGTTTTAGGTCTGTTGAGAATGAATACGCTTCTGTTAAGTTTTTTCGCGTTGGCTTCACTGGTAAGCTTCTCCAGCTTACCGATAAGCTCTCGGGATTTTTTCGTGGTTATGAACTTTGATGCCTGGACTGCGTCTACCAGAAGCTTCAGTTCAGGCAGTTCAAAATCTCTGCTGGCCATATAGTAACCGGGTTTGGAGGTTCCTACGACCTGTTCGATATCATAGCCAAAATCTCTCAGTGTCTCGATATCACTGTATATGGTCTTTCGATCGGCTGACAGTCCTTGCTGGTTGAGGATGTGGGTAAGATCCGCCGCAGACAGCAAATGCTCCTCGTCGCTTTTTTCCAAAAGAGCCTTTAGAATGTAGAGTGTTTTTATTTTGGTCGTGGATACGCTCATTTTTCAGCCGCCTTTCCTGCTGTTTTCCTTATTTTACTATAGGTATGAATTTCCATCAAGTCGCAGAGTTGCAGGTAACGAAAATTCTTTTGAATAAAAGTCTGTCAATCGTTTTTGAAAATGTCTTAAAAAATTAATAACATTAGCACCGAAGATACGGTGCTTTTTGCTTAAGGAAATGTTATTCCACGGTGTGCCTGACAATGAGCCTCCTGTGGCATGAGTTCAAGGTGTGGGGCGGA
>JAQXLM010000127.1 GCA_029012125.1 Eubacteriaceae bacterium
AGTTCACATTCCAGGTCTTCCGTATCCATACTGTCAAGGCTTACGCCATAATCCCTTTCGTATCCGTAGTCCCTGAGTTTTTTTATCATTTCTTCTCTGGTAAGGTTTAATTCCGTCATAATCGTTCTGCTTTCGTTTTACACATAATGACTGCCCTGCAATGTGTTCCGGACACTAACATGTAATTCTGTTGATTTCGCATTCCTCTTTCATTTTCTGAATATCCGAAAACAGAAGTGTTTCCTTTTCTAAAAGTGCATTCGTAATTTTTTCAAGGAACTCTCTGTTTTTGAGGATCAGTTCTCTTGTCTTGAAAGCATATCGCTCCAGCTCGGCATAAAGAACGGCCTCATTTCGTTCTGCATAGTTCTCAGAATAACCGATGGGCCCTGATGGATCAAGCATTGACAATCCAAGGGTACCGCTGGTATTGATTCCTTCGCGGATGCGCTGCACTGCACGATGAATGTCACTCTGGCATCCGCTTCCTACCGTTTCGGGGAAATAGAGTTCGACCGCAATTTTTCCCGCAAGGCTAACGATGACATCGTTGGGTCTTCTCTGGATTATTTCACAGCAGTGTACAAATCCTCCAAGGGAATCACGCCCTGCCCGTTTTACGGAGGCAAGGCCCACACTGCCGTCCTGCAGTACCTCTGCTGCAACCAGATGTCCTGCTTCATGGTATGCCCGGGTCTTTAATTCAAAATCACTGCAGCCGACAGTGTCGTCCGGTGCATGGTACTTCATCCGCAGCACCGCCTCAATCATGTCTGCTCTGTCAATGGCGTTTTTCCTTGCACCGGCTGCAATAATTGCAGCTTCGTTGAGAATACATTCCAGTTCTGCACAGGAACGATAACTGATCATCTTTGAAATATCCTCAAGATTCACATCCTCTGCGATCGGTTTATTTTTCAGATAGAACTGAATAATCTCCTGCGCATCTTTCTTCTCTGGTGCTTCGAAGCGAATACATCTGTCAAATCTGCCTGCTCGTAACAGGCTTTTCGGTAGACAATCAATGTCGTTTGCAGTTGCAACAACAATCACATCGTGGTTTCTGACCTCATCAATTCCGGCCTGTACCGCAATGTATTCCGGGGCATTCACATGGGATTCATCTTCATTGGCAAACTTGTCCATGTCATCCAGGAGAATGACGGAAGGCGCAGCATTCTTTGCCGCTTGAAAGGCATCTGTAATGCTTTCCACAAATTTCACAGATTTATTCCTTTGAACGGTGAAACACGGAAGTCCGCATGCCTTTACAAAACTGTTGGCCATAAGTGTTTTGCCAAGCCCCGGCTCTCCAAACAGAAGAATACCGGTTGGAAGCTTCGCACCGAGTCTCTCGAAATCCTTGCGATGCTGCAGCATATCACAAATCTGCAGAAGTTCTCTCTTAATACTGTCATAACCAATTACTGACTCAAATGATTTGTTCATGGATACCTACCTCCTTAAAAATGACGACATTTTTTCTATGATGTTTCCCTATTCTATCACTATGAATGTCCCCTTTTGTGTACATAGCCATGGAAAAATGAAAATTTTTTGCTGCGAGACGGGATGTAATTAGAATATAATTATATGATAAAATGCTGGATATAAAAAAACAATCAAGGTAAAATAAATATTTACAAAGTACAGAATACAGCATATAATTACCGTACAAACAGCTGTTTTAGTTCAGTTTTATGTACGAATTTATAAATAAAGTGAGGCCTGTCATGAGACAACATGTCAATTTAAGTGAATACGGATACCATATCCTCTGTATGGATTATCATGCCTGCGGGTTATTTGAGAACATGTCTTCTTTCATTGGGCATATCATAAAAAACTATTACCAGTCCCCCGATTTATTTATTATAAACAGTTTTGAGCAGGAATACATGATGCTGAAAAGCTGTTTCAACCGATTCGACAGTGACAAGGAACAAGCGCTTCCTTCTGATTCGGAGTATTCTTTTCTTCATAAAATAATGCTTGGCTATGTAGAAAAGAAATTGGATGCCATAGGGCGAGAATATGCATCTGATAAAACGCTGAAAGTATCCCTTTCGGATGCACTGGCGGATATCTTATTCCGTCAAATGGAGGATGAAAAGAAAATGTTTGGGCCGTCCTCTGATTTCAAATTATTTCCTACCCCGGGTTATCTGAAAACGAAAGCATCCTATGTGAAATATCTGCTGGAACACTATGCAAGACTTGCGCCCTATGACCGGCAGTGCATCCTGTATAAAGATACGTTCGATATCATAAGCCATATCGAAGAATCCTTTTACAGCAGCAATAATCCCGGCAGTGTTTCAATTCCTTTGTATGAACTTCGCGGATCCAGGGAAGAAACCGGTTTTGAACGAATCCTCGTAAAACCATACCGGCTTATGAGGAAGGAGGAATCCACATCCCCTGAATTACTCTGCTTTTCGAATCAAATAAAAGCCGGAACCAGATCACATTGTTTTCTGCCGGATTCGATTCCGCTTTCAGTGATTCGTTCAATGAAACCTGCCGCAAAGTATCTGGGAAGCGGAAAACTTACTTTCCGTCAGCAAACGGAGCTTGATTCCAAAGCGGAAAACGGATTCTTCGAAACGGAAATTACCATAAGCTTTTCAGAAGATGGGTTTCAGGAATATCTTTCGGATTTCAGCAGAAAGCCCGATGCAGATCCATCTGCTGCACGCATCACATTTGATCACAGAATTCTCCTGTCCTTTCGGGGTAATCTGTCGGATCTATACCGCTACTTTGCTTTTTACGGCGAAGATGCCATTATTGTATCTCCGGACGAGAAAATGAGAATCATGGAAGACGTCTGCAAATGTGCGTATTTTACTTATGAAGAACAAACGATTTCTGCCGCCGAATGGTCACCGGATGCAAACCTGGCGGCGAGCGTCATGGACATCATTCGGAATATAACGGAAGGAAAGCAAAACTGGATGTCCGCAAAAGACGAATGCCGCATGCACAGCCAGTCCGAACAGGATTTCGGATTTTATCCGTATTTTATCAAAACAGCAGCAGAAAACGGAATTGCAGAAGCTTACGCAGACTATGCAGATATGCTGTTTGACGGAATCTTCGTTCCAAGAGATTATAACCTGGCAGGGTACTATTACACAAAATCAAGAAGCACTTTGACGCTAACCCAAAAGTATAACCTGGCCAGTATCTATGAGAACGGACTTTGCAAGGGCCACAGCATTGCCGAGGGAAAAGAGATTTTGCTGAACAGAAACGAAAATAAAGAACCCGTTTTTGAGTACAAGAGCCCGGAAGGCTATACTTTCCATGCACTGAAATGCATTGGCAAATCGAAGAACAGGCCAAAGAAAAGATAAAAATAAACCGATACATTCTTTCATCCTATCATTACGGAGGTTACTATGCTGCATTTATCAAAATCAAAATACTGCGAGATCTGGCAGTGCCCGAAGATTGTCTGGCTGAAGAAATACAAGCCGGAAGCGTCCGTGCTTGATGAGGCTGCCCTTGCCAGAATGAAAGACGGCAACGAAGTCGGCGACCTGGCGATGGGTCTGTTTGGAGATTATGTGGAAGTCACCGCATATGACGGCGAAACCATCGACCTTCCCAAAATGATTGAAAAAACCGGGGAAGAGATGCGGAAAGGCACCCCTGTCATCTGCGAAGCTTCCTTTTCATACCAGGGCCTTTATTGCGCGGTTGATATTCTGAGAAAGGAAAACGATGGCTGGGCAATTTATGAAGTCAAGAGTTCCAGCATGCATGAAGGCGATAAGGATATCAAAGACGTATATGCTGCCGACATGGCTTATCAGAAATATGTACTGGAAAACTGCGGCATTCATGTGACCGGTCTGTATCTTGTCTGTCTGAATTCGGATTACGTATTTGACGGAACCCTGGATCTTCAGAAGCTCTTCCTTATTACGGATGCCACGGATGCAGTTCGAGAAGAAGAAGTCTATGTTGAAGAAAACCTTACAATCGCTGAATCCATATTATCTTCCTCTACCGAGCCGGAAATTGACCTGTCGGAAAATTGCAGCAAACCGTATTCCTGCAGCTTTTGGAATTACTGCTCGAAGCACCTTCCGAGCCCGTCCGTATTCGATGTGGCCAGAATGAATTTTAAGACGAAAATAAAGCATTATAGGTCTGGATTGACAAACTATGAAGATTTGCTTTCCAGCGCCAAGATAAAAAATGACAAGCAAATTCGGCAAATGGAATATACTCTGTATCACAAAGGAACGTATGTCGATGTGCCGCACATCAGGGAATTCATGCACACGTTGTCGTACCCGCTGTATTTCCTTGACTTTGAAACAATTCAGCCTGTCATTCCAATATTCCCTGGATCCCGGCCTTATGCACAAGTTCCTTTTCAGTATTCTCTCCACTACCTGGAATCAGAAGGTGCAGAGCTCCAACACAAGGAATTTCTTGCAGAATCCGGGACGGATCCAAGACGTGCTCTTGCCGAAAAGCTTTGCTGCGACATACCAATGAATGTATGTATTGTCGCATACAACATGAGCTTTGAAAGTGCAAGGATCAGCGAACTGGCAAGTCTTTTCCCTGATTTGCGGGAGCATCTTCTCAATATGCAGGCAAACCTGAAGGATTTGATTGTACCGTTCCGATCAGGCTATTATTATAAACGTGAAATGGAAGGTTCCTTCTCCATAAAGAGCGTACTTCCTGCTATGTTTCCGGAGGATCCGGAACTAGACTACCATAGTCTTGATGGTGTGCACAACGGAGCGGAAGCTATGACCATTTTCCCAAAGATACAGTTTATGGCACCCGAAGAAAAGGAAGTGGCAAGGCAGAATCTGCTGAAATACTGTAAGCTTGACACCTATGCCATGGTAAAAATCTGGCAGGCGTTAAAGGCCATTTCGGATGAAGCTTAATCCATTTCCAGTCACACAGCACTTAGATGGAACCGCCACACCCATGCGATGCAGCAGCACCTATGGAAGTGGCGGTTCATATTTCAATAATCTCCTTAACACCCTTGTAACCAATATGTCCCAAAGCGGGTTTTTTTTCAAAGTTCCTATACCATTCCACAAAATAGCTTCCTCGTGGTGTTTGAACTACAAGTTTGTTGCAATCACAAAATGGTGATTTTATTTCTTTTACGGTTGATGGTACGTATAGTGTTTCCAGGTTTCTGCAGCCGCTAAAACAGACATAATCCATGATTTCAAGTCCTTCCTGAAGGTTTATTTTTTCCAGTTGCTCACATCCTTGGAATGAATACGGCTCAATTCTTTGAATCCCTTTGGGCAGCTGGATACTGGTCATGCGATCACATGAACAAAAACATTGATATGGTATAACCGTAACCCCTTCAGGGATTACGATGCTCTCCAGACCGCAGCTATAAAATGCTCTGCTTCCGATTTCTGTGACACGCTCCGGCAAAAACACATTTTTTAGCCTTGTACAGCTTTCAAACATATTTCTTTGAATGGTTGTCACTTTTGGGGGAATCTTTATCTCTTTCAGCTTTCGGCATTCTCTGAAAGCTCCAACTCCAATGAATTCGATTGAATCGGGGAGGATTACTTCTTCAAGGTTCTTACACTTCCGAAAAGCAAAATCGAAAATATGGGTAGTCCCCTCCGACACGACGATGCGCCTGATATTTTCATTACCGGAAAAGGCTTTTGGGCCAATCTTTGTGATATTGCCGGGAAGAATAACCTCAGATTCAACTTTTGAAAAACAGTTCTCATCCGGTTCTTCAAGCACCGGTGGAATATATTCTTTTAAAACGCCGTCCAGGATAACGAATTTACCACGAAGAAGCTGCGGTTTATTCTCTCTGAAATGAAGCATCTCATTCACAGCGTTTCGACAGCTTTCCGCTTGTTCTTCTGTATATCTACCCTCGCGGTATGCCTCCTCTATCTGAAAATATAGTTCAGGTGCGATCTCGTTATTCAGTTTTGAAAGTAACCATTCGAAACCAAATTCATTCTCATTCATCAGTTTTTCCTCCTTTTTCTCCTTCTGGCAGGCAATATCCGTCACCGGTCTCCTCTTTTGAGTCATTTAAGTGGAAGCCTTTTATTTCGCCCGGGCAATTCATGTTTGTGAAACTTCGAATCAGGGACCAACCTGCTCGTATTTCGTGATATATTATAGTGCTCGCGAATATACGGACGCAACCCTTTAATACAATACGGGTGTCTTAGTCTTCGAATCGATCTGACATATAAAATATACACTTCATTTAAATATGCCTTGCGGAATCTGGGATTAAATAGTTCATTTACTATGTTTTCTTCCCATGACAACGAACCATCAAGCGGTGGCAGTGTTCTCTTCATTTGTTTTCCCCCATTCTTATTCTTTCTTATTCAAGTGTTATCAGGCGAGTTACAATCTGACTGCTTCAAACCGAAGCAATCAGAACTTACAGTTATTAGGCGGTTTTACAAGCCTGCATAAACGAATCTCTGATCTGAGCAAAGGAAGCCGGATTATTAATGTACAGCGTCATAAGGTTTTGATATAGCTTTGATGCGGTTCTGTTTAATGGGTATTCTTCCTCCAGGTCATCGAAGGTAAAGCCAAACCATTCATATTCCAGAGTGTCCGTTTCTTCATTATATATGTCATTTACCATTGCATTGAGAAGATCTTTGTTTTCCTTCAACATTTCCAGAAGACAGTTGCAGATAAAGGCGCGATCTTCTTTAGCCGGAGAGAAGATAATATAACGTTCGGCTTTTACAATGCCGATTTCTAAATAGAAATCAGAAAGATTTTTCGATAAATTGATACGATCTGCCCCAAAAAAACTGTCACTTTCAAATTCCGGATAAAGAAGTTTCATTCCCATCTCGCCTGCTAAATCGATGGCCAAATAGGAAATGTCTGTTCGTTTTCGAAATGTACATTTATTCCATTTATCATGCTCAACAATGAGTGGATAAGGAATTGCACTTTCGAAAATCAGTCGGTTACTATCGTAAGGTTCAAAGATTTCAAATTTACACCATGTTCCGGGATATAGCAGTTCTGTCACCAGATATCGGACAGCATAGATTATGGCCAGAGCTTTTTTGATGTTGTATTTGTCAAAGTCAAACCCTCGAACTGGCATTTTCCTATATATTTTGATTCCGGCAAAGTGTATAAAGTCTTCGTCGAACTTTGGCTCTAGACTTGAAAGGATGTTTTCATCAATGGTCACGGTATATTTATTGAATAATTTTACAACCTCCAATTGAGTGATGGCACCGTCATTAAAGAGCACTTCTGCAATATCGTTAAGAAGATCTTTATTTGCTTCGAGAATTTTATAGCAGGCTGATTTGTAGTGCGCTTTAATTTGAGAGATTACATCTGGATCGTGTTTTCCTTCAGACAGAACATCAACAAGATTGTTTATTTTTCTGTCAGCCCTCTTATAGTCTGTACCACAACCAGTTGGAGTCCCAAGACCAATTAATACATTTACCGCTTCAGCTCCGGCATAGTGTATTAGGGGTTCCAAACATATTGATTTAAAAGAATAATTCATGGATCCGTTATACCTGCTCAATCCTATTGCATTATTAACCGCTACGGGCAACACTTCTGCGATGGAAAAATCATTGCAAAGAGAATGCTGCATAAAAGCATGTCCGGCTTCATGTACGGCGGTGTTCCATCTTTCATCTTTTTTTACGTTGTATTTTCTCATAAAGTATCAACCTCCCTCTACGACTCAGCGGTCAAATTCAACTTAATTTTTATATCATAGTGAATGTGCAAAATTCTACCCATAAAGAAGTTTCATACAAAATTTTTTCTTGTTTTTAAATTCATAATACTTTCTGAGAGCATTTTGAAGTGGTTGATGTGTTGTTGATTTAATTTCATTGAGATAAGTCAGTGCCTTGTACATTTCCAAGTCGTCAGAAACAATTTCATCCAGAGATATGGAGAATGCTTCCTGTACTACCCTGATTCTTGACAACCTGGAATTGATAGCCTTATCCGTAAGATGTATCTCCACACCATTCTTAAGATACGTGGCCCCTTCTAAAAAATCACGGAACGCCGCTTCATTTTTTATTTCATTTCTCATGCGCTACCTCCTCTGTTCAGCAAACTTATTTTATATATTATATATAAATCAGTACAAATGTTTTACAAGGGTAAATATTATGCTTTTGAAGTTCAGAATTTCATATATAATTAAGAATATCTATGAATAATTAGTACATTACTATGAACTAAATTATGCTAAATCAGAGTACTTCTAGTAGAATCTTGTGGAGTTGGCCATAAGTCAGGTGGGAAAAACGATTCATTTCGCAATTTACGAAAAAAATGTAAAGTGGTATTCTTCTGAAGACAGAGGCCGCACCCCCCTTTCTGTACTTTTATTATGCAACAAACAATGATGCACACTGACAGTATCGCCCCCATATTGAATTCCGGTGTGTATGGCAGTAATTTAGGCAGCGCAACAAATCCGTCAGAGAAAATAACTGACAGATCTACTTTTCCCATGAAAATAGCAACTATATATCCTACGATCAATCCGATCAGTACCGCAAGCTGTTTCAGATATTCTTTCGCAATACAGTTCCATAACAGGCATACTGCTAATGTGATTGTTCCTAAAATAAGATTTTCTGCGGAACCGAAGTCCTCTGCATATCCACCGCCAAAAGATCATGCACCAACTGTAAACAGTGAAAATCCAATAGCAGTTACAACTGATGCTGCTACGATCGGTGCTATTATTCTTCTCCAGTATTTAGCAAGAAGACCTATAGTCCCTTCAACGATACCGCCGACCAGAACTGCTCCGATCACCGTCGGATACCCATAGTTAACCGCAACAGTGCTCAATACTGCTACAAATGTAAAGCTGACACCCATTACAATTGGTAATCCTGATCCTACTTTCCATACAGGATATAACTGTATCAGCGTTGCAATACCTGCAACAAACATAGCGTTCTGAAGTAACACTGCAATTTTGGACTGGCTCAGTCCACCTGCTGCCGCAATAATTGTTATTGGCGTCAGGTTAGCTACGAACATAGCCAAAATGTGCTGAAGCCCAAATGGCACAGCTTTTAGTACGGGAACTCGTCCCTCTAATTGGTAAATATTATTTACACTACTTCCCGTTTTTGTTTTCATTTTCTTGCCTTTTCACTTTCCGTATAGATCGACCTATTTCGACATTCGCACAACACTATACTGCATAATGGTGGACCTTTCAAGCAAAACTGATTTTGCACACTTAAATACACACAAAAGGGGCTGTCGCTAAAGCACCAAAAAAGCATCCCCGATCAAATCATCGGGAACGCCTCTTTTATACTTTAACTTTATTTCTTTATTTGGTTATAACTGGCTGAAGCCCAAAGAACCTAAGTCAATCGGAATGCCATGCCAATTTGACGCCAGCAGATCCTGCCAGCCTGCCATTGCCAGGTGCAGGAACATATTGCTTTGCTGTTGTACATATTCTGGTGTCGCACCTAAATTTGATTCGCTTAATGTGAATTCAAAATCTTTTGTGACTGTATATGCAGTTGGATCTAAGTCCATCTGTCCGCTGTAGCTGGCGTTAACATCTATGCCCCAGAAATATACGTTTACAGTACCTGGCTGAATTTCTGTGCCTGTATACTGTGCATCGCCCATATCGATATAGATGTATCTGCTTGGATCTTCAGAAGGGTAATTCAGTTTAAATTCGAAGTAATGTCTGTTTGGGTAATATAACAGCTTGCACTTTATAGTTGTATCTTCCACAGCCGTTGTTTTTTCATAACTATAGTACTTTTCACCGTCATTGGTTGTATTTACCTTACCATACTGTACCATTTCAAATGCCAGTAATTTTTTGTAACCGTCTACATCTTCCGGTACTTCTACCACTGCACCCTCTACTGGTACTCTGAAAATCGCCTGATGGTCTGTACCACCGACTGCCCGCTGTTCCACAACTAAGGTAATCGCTTCACTTGTCTTAGGCAGGATAAATGCCTCGGAAGCGGTGCAGGATGTACCGTCCATCTTCAGGTACTCCGCCTTTAAGTCATCTCGGCATGTGTAGTGGCCGCCTGCTGTTCCATTTCCATCATATACATCAAAGTCTAAATAGTTGATGCACAATCCTGTAGAAGAGCTAGGTGCGCCGTCGCGCCAGTAAGTATAGTTAATGGTTACGACCTGCTCACCAGGTGTTGTAACGTTCTTGTTACACTTTTCATGTACGGTTACGGAGTTTACCTTGAATCTCCACTGACCATCTACTGTCCAGATTTCACCTAGACCGAATTCCAGAGGTTTTACAGTTACCGTACAAGTAGCGGATTTGTACTTTGTCTTTGCTTTGATAGTAGTTGTACCTGCAGCAAGAGCTGTAATATGACCATTTTCATCTACCGTAGCAACATTTTCTCTGCTGCTGCTCCAGATTACTGTTTTTTCATCTGCGTTGGATGGATTAATCGTCGCTTTCAGTGTCCCTGTTTCACCTACAGATAAAGTCATTTCTATCCGATTTAAATTTACAGACTCAACACTTGGAACTTTAACACTTACATAACAATAATCAGTCTTGTCTCCAATAAAGGCCCAGATTTTCGTACGTCCTTCGCCAACTGCGATGACTGTACCATCTGGTTCTATCTGTGCGACGTCACCGTTTTCTGTCATCCACGTTACAGTCTTATTTGTCGCGTTGGATGGATTTACAGTTGCTACTAACTTCTGTGTTTCACCGGCATTCAAAGTAATGCTGCTCTTATTGATATTCACAGATGTTACCGCAACAGTCTTTTTCTTCACTGTCACTTTACAAGTCAGTTTCTTTGTGCCTACTTTTGCAGTAATGGTTGCTGTACCTACCTTCTTTGCAGTAACTTTACCTTTGGTAGATACAGTCGCAACGCTCTTATTGGAAGATGCCCAGGTTACCTTCTTTGCTGTACCTGTGACCTTTAACGTTGTTGTATTGCCAACGTACAATGTGCTCTTTGTTTTACTCAGCTTTGGTACATCTTTTACTGTCACTTTGCAAGTGTATTTCTTGCCGTTGACTTTTGCTGTGATGGTAGCCTTACCTGCTTTTTTGCCGGTTACAACACCTTTGCTGGAAACAGTAGCCACACTCTTTTTAGAAGTGGACCAGGTTACCTTCTTTGATGTACCGCTGATTTTCAGCTTCACAGTTGCGCCAACAACTACAGTTGCGGTTTTTTTGTTAATCTTCACTGTTGCTGCTTCTGCAACTGCAGAAATCGGTGTAGATTCCAGTGCTGGCACAAATGCAGGAGTATATCCTACACATACCGCTAATACCAGACACAATAAAATTTTTGATAATCGTTTCATCGTTATAATTGCTCTCTTTCTAGCTGTTACTTTTTCTTTGCCTTCTTTTTCGGCTTGATCTGGTGGCGCTGCTTTGGCGCTTTCTTGCCCTTGCCCTTAGATGGCTTATCTTTCTTCTTGTCCTTTTTTCCGTCGTGCTTGTCTCTGGAGTCTTTGTTCCTATCGCGCTCACGACCGCGTCTGGATCCTGGGACTTCCAGTCTGTTGGCCTTGCGTTTTTCGCGTCTTTCTCTTTCTCTGCGCTCTCTCTTCTGCTTGTTCGCCTTCTTGTCAGCTTCGGTTTCTTCGCCGACTTCCACTTCCAGTTCACCTAAGCTCTTCCGCAGCCTGGATTGCCTTACCCATACATCTTACCAGTCTCTTTCCTACCTGTGTGTAGTCTACACGGAAGATATATCTGTCTGCATTCATAGCTCTCAGAAAGCTGACACTGATGTCTGTTGTAGTTACAAACTGTTTCGTCATGCCTACTGCACCCATACCCATAGTAGTATCGAAAACTGCGGAAATAATACCGCCGTGAACGCCAAGGTTTCGGGCATATGATAACCTTTAGGGTCTATTCCCATTCTATCGTGCCACTAGGCTTCGGCGTAATATCCCACAGAACCCTGTTAACACCCTCGACCTCAGATGTGATACGAGCAGTTATGTGCTGCAGCATATCGAAGTCAAGCTTGGCAGGTTCAGCCGTTACTGCATCCA
>JAQXLM010000128.1 GCA_029012125.1 Eubacteriaceae bacterium
CCTCCTCTTAACTTTTTCAGAGGTATCACAGGAAAGCTGGCAGTTTACTCCAAATAAAAAGACCACCTGCTCTCCACAAAAAATGTAGAAAACAAGCGGTCTATCGCTTTGTTCTATTTCCGAAGTCTTATTGAACTTGAAAACCCTCGAAAAGTGCGTAAATTCAAGGATTTCTACGAATTCACCCTTTGTAGACATGTGACGACTTCCACATGCCCTGTCCACGGAAACATGTCCACCGGAGTAGCCTCTTCGAAGGCATACCCTTTCTCTCCCAGATATTTTATATCTCTTGCAAGGGTTGCCGGATCACATGAAATGTACACTATTTTCTCAGGTCCAACCTCTGCAACTGAATCCAGAAGTCTCTCGTCACAGCCGGCTCTCGGAGGATCCAGGAACACCACATCAGCTCTGTCAATTTTCAAGGTTTCATCCTTCAAATCCTCACCGCTGATTACCTTTGGCAACTCTTCCTCAGCCTTGCCGCACACATATCGTGCATTTACGATTCCGTTTATTACAGCGTTTCTGTTGGCATCTATTACTGCACCTTTTACGGTTTCGATTCCCAGAACACGTTCTGCTCCTGCAGCGATAGCAAAAAGTCCGATAGTCCCAACACCACAGTATAAATCAAGTACCGTCTCACCGCCCTGAAAATCAGCGTATTCCATTGCCTTGCCGTACAGTTTCTCCATCTGAACAGGATTGACCTGATAGAAGGCTCTGGGTGATATTTCAAATTTAAGTCCTCCTACCTCTTCCAGAATATTAGGCTTTCCTGCAAGAGTAATGAACTCATCTGTCAAAAGCTCCTTGCCTGTTTTGTTCACATTTAATACTACGCTCTCCAGACTGTACTCAACTCCGTCCTCTGCAGGATGAAGACTGTAGATAAAGTCATCAAGCATCTCTATAAGCTTTGATGCGTTAGGAATCCCCTTGCCGTTTACAACCAGAATTACCATAACTTCGCCTGTGCCCTTGGCGGTTTTTACAATCAGATGGCGCATAAGACCCTTGTCCCACTTTGGATCGTAGGCTGTAATATTATCAGACTCCATAAACTGACGCAGTGCCTCAGCAGCTGCCATTGCAGGTTCAGACTGTAGCAGACAGTCATAACAGTCAACCACGTCGTGGCTTTTCCCACGATAAAAGCCTATAGCCGGTTCTCCCAGATTCTCCACTACTCCGCCCTTGCGAGTGATAATTCCACCTGTCCAGACAGGCATGGTTGCTTTGTTCCTGTATCTGTACGGGTCTTCCATACCCATAATAGGATTTACCGTAGGATTTTCCAGGCCGGCCAGTCTGATAAGCTTGTCTCTCACCTGTTTTTCCTTAAGTCTAAGCTGACCTTCATATGAGATATTTCCGTACTGACAGCCACCGCAGACTCCGTTGTATGGGCATTCGGGCTCGATTCTGTCCGGTGATGGCTCTATCAGCTCTACTACTTTTCCCAAAGCGTAGTTTTTCTTTGCTTTGGTGATTTCGCAGTTCACCACATCTCCGACCACTGCACCCTTAACAAAGACTGCAAGTCCCTTATCTCTTCCCAGTCCTGCCCCCTCGTTTGTCATGTCCTCTATTCTTATCTGTACTCTTTGTCCTTTTTCCATTCTTTTTTTCCTTTTTTACCTTTTTCTCTTTTTGGGCGGGTTTCTTCGCTTTTTTCTCTTTCTTATCTTTCTTCTCTGCCTTTGACTTGGCATTCCTTACTTTTCTTTCGGATTTATCCGTAGACTTTCCCTTATTTGTTTTCTTTGATGCATGGAATTCTTCTGCAGCCTGCTGGTCGATTTCACCCAGACTTACACGCAGGAAGGCCGCTGCAACCTCCAAAGGATCCATTCCCTCCTCTGCACAACGCTTATACACTATCTTCATGTATGGCATCAAATCCTTATCTCTGCAGTATTCCATGGCGTCAGATACATTCTTGTAGGCTTTTACCGTCAGAGCACTTCCTGCTGTAGGCATATCTTTTTCTCTTATTTCTGCATTGCAGTACTCTCGCAGGGATTCGATTT
>JAQXLM010000129.1 GCA_029012125.1 Eubacteriaceae bacterium
TAAGAGTTTAAGATTATTCGTATTTTTCGATTTTAAAAACATTAATTGTGTCTACGTCAGGGCAGCAAAAAACCGCCGTTCCCTCCGGCTGTCCCGGTATGGCCCCTCCGTATCGTAGAATATCGATGTACGGAAAAGCCACATGCATAACCATGGGACATATATTTCCTCTTTCCGTATCAAAATCAAAAGAGTCACCCACCTTATGCCCTCTGTGGCAGCCTTTTTTCCCGATTCTGTCAATTAAAGTAATTCTGATTCCCGGTCTGCTCATTTTACCTTATTTCCTCTCCTTTTATCTTTGTGCGCAAATATCTTCTTCTGTACTTAAGCTGTGCATATTTGGAGACTTTGTCCATGTATATGGCATCGTATGCCCCGCCGACAGCCCCAACCACAGGAATTCCCTGAAGAAACTTCATATAAAGCAGTTCGCCGGACATGGTCTTTGATGTTTCCTCGATCAAAGTCTTTCGACTGTAATCCTCAGGCAGGCATCCTTCTCTGATATATTGATTTATCCGTCCGTCCACCTCCATCAGTTCCTCGCCGTGAGACAGGGCACCTTTTATTATCATAAGTATGAAGTACTGTTCCTCTTCAGTTTCATGATCAAAGCCGTATCGCTGCGAAATCTCGTAAATGTTCTTCAAAAGCATGGAAACGAAAACAGGAATATCCGGAATACCTACGCCCAGTGCTCCCATACCCACTCCTGCCACACCGGATATGAGTACGTTCTTTCTGCCGGTTCCCTTGGTTTCTCTTAATGATGCCTTGAGATTACGTCTGTCGGTTTTCTGCTTCAGCAGAAATTCATTAGTCATATGCTTTGCCTGAAGTTTTTCCTTGTTGTAAGTTTTTTCTATAATGGCCGTTCCCTTCTCAAATATCAAAGTAAACGCTTTGGAAAATCCCTTATCCAAAGTTGACTGCAGCTTTTCCGGCACCATTTCATCCAGCTTTTCCTCCATCATGGAAGCCTGTGCAGTATATCCCTTCCTGAGAAATTTCTTCTCTGCAATGATGTTTTTATCCCATTCTCTTCTCAGTGGATTTTTCTCCGTTGCCATAATCGGCACCCCCTTACTTCTATCTGCAGCGATGTCCGCTTACCGCCTCAAAATGGTATTTGACGATTCCAAGATCCACATTGATAAAAGGTCCTTTCCCCTTTGCCACAATTACAGGATCTTCTCCCTCTAAGGTTATGAAAAACTTCTGCTGATTTATGGCCGTAGGAGCCTTCAGAGCACTCTCCACACCGTCCTTAAACCAGTCAGGCATGTTCTTCACATCTGTAACCTTGTTTATGTCCTTTGATTTATGAGGGTTCCCCGCAGTCTGACCGTAGCCTACGGCACAGGTAATTATCAAAGTCTCACCGGATCCGACTTCCACTTTGGCAGTTCCATCCTTAAACATACCGACCCAGCAGGTGTTAAGTCCCATCTCCTGCAGTTTAAGTACAAGCTTTTCCCCATAGTAGCCGCATTTCTCCTCATTCTCAGGATTTTTTACGCCAACAAAAGCCAGATATGCCGGTGGCTCGTTTTTCCAGCCGGCGAACCTGGACATGATTCCGTTGAACACACCCTTCGCATTATCAATAAACTGAATGTTCAAGCCGCTTTCCTCATTAACCGCCTTAATCTCATCCCGAATTGCAGCAACCTTTTCAGGCTCAATCCCTATCTGCTTATACGAGCGAACCGAATGACGCTCGTCGATCAACTTCATAATATTCATTTTCTTTTCCCCCTTTATCATATTCTGCTGTTTGGAAAACATTATACTTTAGTATAAAACTATTTGCAACGGGTCCTTTTAATACAGAATCCCTCCTGTCCAATACAAAATCAACACGAGAAATCCAAATAATTAAAAAAACACTTTGACATTCCTCTACAAATCGTATATAATAATTGGGTACGAAACACTAATGGTATGCGCCATTAGCTCAATTGGATAGAGTAGCGCACTACGAATGCGAAGGTTAGGGGTTCGAGTCCCTTATGGCGCACCAAATAAAAATAGACATCCTATCGGGTGTCTATTTTTATTTATGTGTGCTGTAAAGATACCAGGGACTCGAACCCGAAAGGGCGCGAACGTGAAGCGAGACAGTCCTGGGCGACTGTCGAGTAGTGAGCGGTCCAAGCCGACTGAGTGAGGAGGCCCGGACGGCAGACCTGCCTGACCAATGGGAAGGCAAGGGCTGTGAAGTCCCTTATGGCGATGTTCAGGGGAAAAAATCTATTACTTATGGCGGAAATTGCATTTTACCATATAAATTTAGGCAAAACCATGTGCCTATAGAGTCCTGTAAGAAATCCTAAACCGAACATCAGTCAATGAGAAGTCAATCGTCACACATCTCCTTACATCATTTTACATTTTCACCATATATGCGCTGTAATTTTCATACATAATTTCCCATTTTATCAAAGTCCCCAGCCCCGGAATACTCAACCAAAGCTTGTACTTCTTGGATTTTGCCTAAATCATGCTCAAAAAACAGGTTTTCCGCCATAAGTGATAGATTTGTACTGCAGTCCAGATTTCCTAAGCTCATGCCAATGCATGATGATATCAAAACCTATCGTAGTTACCCCATTTGAACCTTTTTTCTTTGGAAAGCACTAACTCTAGTTTTTCCTGCAAATCATTTGGATCTCTATATTCATGAAATTAATTTTTATGCACAATTCTTCTTTCTCATACTAGCTTATACGCCCATAATATCGCTCTTAATACTTAATATGATAGTAAATGACCCTATTCAGCCCGAATCATATCGGCTACAAACGATGCAACTCACAAGATTTTTTATAGCATTGGTGCTTTTTGAAAAATAAACTGGCATATGTGCCATATCTGGTAGAAATCATATATTCCGGTAATAAGTCCAAGCTTCAT
>JAQXLM010000130.1 GCA_029012125.1 Eubacteriaceae bacterium
AATATGCTCCAGGTTAATGGATTCATTCTCCATCTCAATTGCCTTCTCTACAGGAATTACGTGCATTCCGATACCCGCTCCACCTTCCGGAACGAAAGGTGTTATTTTCTCCAGAGGCAGACGTGACATATGCTCAAAGAAGATACCCATTTCAGGGTTAGATTCAAGAATGCTTGCATTCATGTTGAAAAATTCCGCGCAACCAGGTACATACATAGGCAGGACGTACTGCTTTTCATGAGCCTCATTCTCCCAGTTGTACTCCAGAATACCCTTGCGGGACATCTCCTCCAGAAGGGCCTCACATTCCTTTTCTTCCATACCGGAAAGACTGACTATCTCCGGAAGGGTCTTTGGCTTTCTTACGCCCAGCTTATATGCCAGTTCCGCTTCCTCATCAGTCAGCACACCGGCCAGACCCCAGTATTCCGGATCGTTGTTTGTTATCTTTTTCAGACCCAGCTTCTGTGGAATACGGTCTGTGATTTTTTTACCCAGCTTCGCTATAGGCTCACGAAAGGGTTCATCTAAATCGGGGGTAAATTCCGGATAGGCATAATCCGGATACAGCTCTTTGTCCAGTTCTTTTTTCATCGTCTTTCTCCCTTTTTTCATCTACATTTCCATTCAGAAATCCGTCCGCTCAGCCAGGAAGTCCAGGCATCCATGCCTTCGCCTGTTTTCGCGCTTATTGGAAAAATTTCAGCTTTAGGATTTCTCATATGGATATATGACTTCACCAGATCCATATCAAAATCGAAATACGGCAGTACATCAATCTTGTTTATTAAAACAGCATCACACACTTCAAACATCAGCGGATACTTAAGAGGTTTGTCATGGCCTTCCGGAACAGAAAGAATCATAACATTGGTAACCGCACCTGTATCAAACTCTGCAGGACACACCAGATTACCCACATTTTCAAGAATAGCCAGATCCAAATCTTCAATTCCGAGTGCATCTAGCCCCTGTTTCGTCATCTCTGCATCAAGATGACACATGCCGCCTGTATGCAGCTGAATGGTTTTCACACCGGTTTCTGCGATTGTCTTTGCATCCACATCCGAGTCAATATCTGCTTCCATAACACCGATACGCAAACTATCCTTTAGGGCAGCAATGGTGCCTGTGAGAGTAGTAGTTTTTCCTGAACCCGGAGAAGACATCAGGTTAAGGAGTAAAACTCCTTTTTCCTTTAGACTGCTTCGAAGCCGATCTGCCTGTCTGTCATTATCGGCAAACACGCTTTCCTTGATTTCAATGATTCGAACTTCCTTCAATTGACTTCAATTCCTTTCATTAGTATTCTAACCATTTCCAGTTTACCTTGCTCGTATGTCAGGTCGTTTTCATACAAAACACGGCTCTCCATGTAACAACGCACAGTACCTTTTACCATAGACATTACAACCGGAATTGACACATCCCGTATTTCGTCATTTTCAATGCCCAGACGGAGGTACTTTTCAGCCAGATCCCATCCATGGTTAACTGAAGACATCAGGTACCTATAGGGTTTCGGATATTTCTCTGCAAGCTCGTAAATACGATTGAGACCGATGTTAAAGTAGTTTTCCGGCAAAGCACATAGAAGCCTCTCCAGCTTCTGAATTGCAGACAGTTCACAGTTTGTTTCCAGCTCATCCTGCATTTTTCGAAAATCCGCAGTATACCGGTCAGCTATCCCCATCAGTAAATCCTGTTTACTATCAAATAAAGTATAGATGGTCTTCTTGCTGATTCCAAGTGCTTTAGCAAGATCATTCATGGTGAACTTTAGACCGTTCTGAGTAAAATCCTCAATGGCGGTATCAATAATCCTCTCTCTCATGTCGCTCATGATATTATCCTCCTATGCGGAAACCCGGAAACTGAATCAGGTTTCTTGGTTTCTTTGATATTACCATTTGGAGCATATTATGTCAATTAGGGAGTTAGAGTTGGTGTAGAATTTATGATATAATAGGAAGAAAAAGAACATAGTTATTAAAGAAAAGGAGCCTGAGGGATAATATGATTGAATTTACATATAAAAAACTTGAAGACGGAACTTATTGTGTTATGGGATATGAAGGCGATGAAGCCGTGGTTGCTGTTCCCGAAACCTATGGCGGTGCACCGGTCACAATCATATATGACAATCTGTTTAAGGGACATAGTGAAATTACACATGTGGCCTTTCCGGACACAGTGACCAGTATGGGTGAGTTTATCTTTGACGGTTGTGAAAACATTCGGGAAATAAAACTCCCATCACAGCTTACTTCTATATGGGGATACACCTTCGTTCGTTGTGGAATTGAGGAGATAACTCTGCCTGACTCACTGATATCCTTACCGCCTTTCGCTTTCAAAGATTGTAAGAATCTGAAGAGGGTTGTATGCGGCACCGGATTAAAGAAAATATATGCCTGGGCATTCAGTGGCTGTGACAGGCTGGAAGCGGTTTTATTCGGTCCGGGAGTTGAAGTCAGTCCTCAGGCATTCCAGTCAAAGGAATTAAATACGTAGAGCAAATTCTAATTGATAATTTAAGGATAAATGCTGGAAAATACACCTATAAGGTAACATTCAAAGGAAACTATTCCGGAAGCAAGCCACTGACCATGACTATCAACCAGGCATCATATACACAGACCGTTAAGGGATATTCCGGAACATACGACGGAAAGAAGCACACTATCAGCTTAAGCGCGAAGAGCGGTTCAACCAAGTACTATAGCTCATGGAGCAGTTACAAGTATGTGACAACAAAAGCATAAATACCCTGAGAGATTCCTATGGACTAAATCCATAGGAGTTTTCTTTATCATAATTAGTTGAAATTATCTTCAGAATTGGTAGAATATAGGTGATATATTATATTTTTTATTTTACTAGGAGAAGACAGAATGAAAAGCATCATGAAAAAAGCAACGAGCATATTGCTGATTGTGACAATGATTGTAGCATATATGCCCGTGATGTCATTCGCAGAAACCGATGTCCAGTCAAGCGGTACATGCGGAACTAGCGTCAGCTGGAATCTCGCTGACAATGGAACATTAATCATATCCGGAAGCGGAAAAATGAGTAATTACGAGGATGAAACCAAAGTTCCATGGTATTCAGTGAGAGATAGTATAGAAACGGTTGTCATTAATGACGGTGTGCAATCCATATGCAGTAATGCATTTTATGGCTGCAGCAATCTGACCGGCATCACGATTCCGGAGGGTGTTGGAACCATTGATATGTATGTTTTTGCCGGATGCAGCAGCTTGAGCAGTGTTTCAATTCCTGACAGCGTAACTCGAATAGAGCCATATGCTTTTTACCAATGCAGCAGCCTGACTGACATAGAAATTCCGGAAAACGTAATCTATATCGGTCAATATGCGTTTTCTGAGTGCACCGGTCTCACCGGTATAAATATTCCGGGGAAAATGACCGAAATAACCGAATATACTTTTGCCGGATGCAGTAGTCTGACCGATATCACTATTTCGGAGGGCGTAAAGTACATTTATGATGGTGCTTTCGAAGGATGCAGCAGCTTGAGCAACGTTACACTCCCTGCCAGCATTCAGCAAATATGGAGTGATGCATTCAGTGATTGCGGATCTTTAAAGTATGTGTTTTATGCCGGCACAGAGTATGAGTGGGGACAGATTGATATAAGAAGCAACAATTCTTCCATCGAGCAGGCAAGCAAACATTATAGTGCTGCCGATCACACCTGGTCTACCACCTGGACCATTGACAAAGCGCCAACCTGCACAGAGGAAGGTAGCAAGTCCATGTACTGTCTGTATTGCGATAAGACAAAAGACAAGACATCAATCCCTATGACTGATCATGACACAACAAAGCATTCAGCAAAAGCGCCAACCTGCACAGAAGCGGGTTATGAAGCATACGAATCGTGCAAAAACTGTGACTATACAACCTACAAGGTAATACCGGAAGCCGGTCATACTCCGAGTGCTGAGGCAACCTGCACGGAGCCGCAGAAATGTACAGTCTGTGATGAGGTTCTTGTGAAAGCAAAGGGGCATACTCCTGCAATCGGCACAACGCCGTTGAAGTGCGCAGTATGTGACGAAGTTCTTGAGGCAGTAGAGAGCGGCACATGCGGTGACAATCTGTCATGGACTCTTTCGGATGACGGGCTGCTGTGTATATACGGAGAGGGCGAGATGTCTGATTTTGCCCGGGAAGAAGACGCGCCGTGGTATTCTTTTAAGGATTCCATCAAAACAGTTACTATAACAGAAGGCGTAACATCCGTTGGCGAAAACGCTTTCTTCTACTATTCAAACCTTAAGGTGGTTAACATACAGTGCACTATGTGTACTATTGGGGCATCGGCGTTCTACAGTTGTCCTATCACAGATACATGCTATATCGGCACGGAGCCAATGTGGCCTGAAATGGTAACCATTGGAAGCAATAACAACAAACTCAAGAATCCTGCAAGATTTCATTATGAGTGCAGCGGATGCGATTTGACGGAAAGCCGCGTTGATCCGACTTGCACAAAAGACGGCTCATCAACGATTTCGTGCAAAAATTGCAGTTACAGTAAGACAGAAATCCTTACTGACGGACACGAGTTTAAGGATGGATACTGCACAAAATGCGGTGAAAGGGAAGTTATTGCGTCAGAAAATGGTTCGGATTGGTCATGGGTACTGTACGGTGATGGTGTTCTGGAAATTTCCGGAACGGGAACCATCTATCGAAGATGGGAATCTTCTTTAATAGATAGCATAAAGAAAGTTGTTATTAATTCCGGAATCAATGGAATTGGTTCTATGGCTTTTTATGGTTGCACTAATCTGACAGAGATATCTATTCCGAGCACTGTGACAGTTCTAGAGCAGAGTGCTTTTTCTAGTTGCAATAAATTGAAAAGCATTACTATTCCGGATAGTGTAACATCTATAGGTATAGGCGCATTTACTGCTTGCAATAATTTGACAAGCATTACTATTCCGGATAGTGTAACATCTATAGAAAATAATACATTTAGTGGTTGCTTTAATTTGATAAGTATTACTATTCCGGATAGTGTAACATCTATAGGTAATTATGCTTTCTCTTATTGTAGCGGCTTGACAAGAATCCTGATTCCGGATAGTGTAACATCTATAGGTAAAGGTGCATTTAAGGGTTGTAGCGGCTTGACAAGTATCACAATCCCAGAAGGTGTAACCTCTATAGGTGAAGATGCATTTAATGATTGTAGAGGCTTGACAAGTATCACGATTCCAGAAGGTGTAACCTCTATAGGCGACCGTGCATTTTATGATTGTGGAGGCTTGACAAGTATCACGATTCCAGAAGGTGTAATCTCTATAGGCGACCGTGCATTTTCTGGTTGTTGGAGCTTAACAAGTATCATGATCCCAGAAGGTGTAACAACCATAGGCGAAAATTTATTTTCCGGTTGCAGTAGCTTGACAAGTATCACAATCCCAGAAGGTGTAACATCTATAGGTAATAGTGCATTTTCTGGTTGTTGGCGCTTAACTAGTATCACGATTCCAGAAGGTGTAACCTCTATAGGTGAAGATGCATTTTCCAGTTGCAGTAGCTTGACAAGTATCACGATTCCAGAAAGTGTAACATTTTTAGGTGATTCCGTATTTTGTGGTTGCAGTGGCGTAACCAGTATCACAATCCCTGGAAGTGTAATATCTATAGGTGAAAATGCATTTTATGATTGTGATGGCTTAACGAGTGTCACAATCAGAGATGGTATATCATCAATAGGCATTTGTGCATTTTATAGTTGCAGCGGTTTGACAAGCATCTCGATTCCAAATAGTGTCACATCTATAGGTAATAGTGCGTTTTTAGATTGTAATGACCTTACAAGTGTTACACTTCCTGCAAGCCTAAAAACTGTGGGAGCATCTGCATTTACACACCATGTCCGGTACATATTCTATACAGGTTCGGAAAGTGATTGGAATCAGATTGAATTTGGTAACTCCGATTTTATATCAGCTGATTCGTATATCCATTATAATTCCACCAATCACACATGGGATGATAATTGGACTACTGACAAGGCAGCAACATGCACAGAGGAAGGTAGCAAATCACATCATTGCATTTATTGCGATGAAAGACAAAATGTGACCACAATCCCTGTAACAGAGCATGATCTTCTTCAACATCAAGCTAAAGATGCGACATGCACTGCAGATGGGAATAAGGAATACTTCACTTGCTCTATCTGCAACAAGGTGTTCAAGGATAAAGATGGAGCGTCCGAGACAACGATTCAGGATGAAGTAATTCAGGCAAAAGGTCACACTCCTGGAGATGAGGCAACCTGTACAGAACCGCAGAAGTGCACAGTATGTGATGAGGTACTGACTGAAGCAAAGGGTCATACCCCTGGAGATGAGGCAACCTGTACAGAGCCGCAGAAGTGCACTGTTTGCGATGAGATTCTAGTAGAAGCACTAGGCCATGACATAGTACAGCATGAAAGCAAAGCAGCAACATGTACAGAAGCCGGAAATAAGGCATACGAAACATGCACACGCTGTGACTATACTACTTTTGAAGAAATCAAGGCAATAGGACATTCCTTAACTAAAATCGATGCAACGAGTGCAACATGCACGACAGATGGAAATAATGCATATTTCGTATGTTCAGATTGTCACAAGACATACAAAGATGCAGAAGGAAAAACCGAGACAACAGCTGAAGTAGAAGTAATTCCAGCAACAGGCCACACTCCTGGACCTGAAGCAACATGTACAGAGCCTCGGAAATGTACAGTTTGCGATGAGATTTTAGTAAAAGCACTAGGTCATGACATAGTACAGCATGAAGGCAAAGCAGCAACATGTACAGAAGCCGGAAATAAGGCATACGTAACATGCACACGCTGTGACTATACTACTTTTGAAGAAATCAAGGCAATAGGTCATAGCTGGAGTAACTGGACAGTATCCAAACCACCAACATGCGTTGATGGACAGCGCTATAGAATTTGCAATGTATGTGGAGAATTTGAGACTGCAATAATTCCTGCAACAGGACATTCCTTAACTAAAATCGATGCAACGAGTGCAACATGCACGACAGATGGAAATAATGCGCATTTCGTATGTTCAGATTGTCACAAGGCATACAAAGATGCAGAAGGAAAAACAGAGACAACAGCTGAAGTAGAAGTAATTCCAGCAGCAGGACACACTCCCGGAACTGAGGCGACCTGTACAGAGCCTCAGAAATGTACAGTTTGCGGCGAAATTCTTGTAAATGCAACAGGTCATACTTATAAGGATGTAGTAACTAGAGCGACTTTATCAAGCAATGGCAGGATTGTGATAAAGTGCTCCAAGTGCAGCGAAGTAAAATCAACAACCACAATCTACAGACCGACTAAGTTTACTCTGTCAACAACTGCTTACACTTACGATGGCGGAATCAAAAAGCCGACTGTTACTGTTAAGAATTCAGCCGGAAAAACTCTTGCAAAAGATACAGATTATACTTTGACCTATGCATCCGGCAGAAAGTACGTTGGCAAGTATTCTGTAAAGATTAATTTCAAAGGCAAGTACAGCGGAAGCAAGACTCTGTATTTCAATATCAACCCGCCAAAGACTTCTTTGACCTCATTAACAGCTTCAAGTAAAGGCTTCACAGCTAAGTGGTCCAAGAAGACAACACAGGTAACAGGATATCAGATCCAGTATTCCACAAGCAGCAAGTTCACTAATCCTAAAACTGTGACTATAACTAAGAACTCAACTACTTATAAGAAGATTACTAAGCTGACTGCAAAGAAGAGGTATTATGTAAGGGTAAGAACTTACAAGACTGTAGGTTCAACCAAGTACTATAGCTCATGGAGTTCTTACAAGAGCGTAATTACAAGGTCATAAAGACTTAATTAAAAAAAATTAAATAAACTAAAGAATGAGACAGTTTGGCGAAACTGTCTCATTCTTATAAGCATAGCTGTTTTATATTAGAAAGTACATTTACTTGTTTGCTTCCAGATACCGTTCTTTTCTGCGGCTTTGATCAGATCTTCTCTGAAGTCAGGATGAGCGATGTTTATCAGCAGTTCGGCTCTCTCCCAGGTTGACTTTCCCTTCAAATCTGCAGCACCGTACTCGGTTACGATATAGTTTGTAGCTGTTCTTGGTGTTGTAACGATGGCACCCGGTGAAAGAATTGGGGCAATCAGTGATTCTTTGCTTCCGTCAGGAAGAGTTCTGGTAGACGGAGTGCATAGGAAGCTCTGTCCGTCATCAGAAAGATATGCACCCATCACAAAGTCCAGCTGACCGCCTGTTCCGCTGATCTGCTGATGTCCTGCGGATTCCGAGCATACCTGACCATACAGGTCGACCTGTATGCAGCTGTTTACTGATACGAATCTCTTAATGCTTCCGATAACATTTACGTTGTTTACGTAGTCAACCGGAGCGGAACAGCAGATTGGATTATCATCTATGAAATCGTAAAGACGTTTAGTTCCTCCGGCAAAGGTGTACAGTGCTTTCCCTCTGTCTACGGGTTTGTTTCCTGTAAGCTTGCCGGCTTCAAATAAATCTACGTAAGCGTCTACGAACATCTCTGTGTGGGCATTTATATTTCTTATATCGGATTCCGTAGCAAGCATCTGACCGATGCAGTTTGGAAGTCCGCCGATACCAAGCTGAAGCGTACTGTGACTGCGGATTCTGTCTACAACGTGAGCAGCTATCTTCTTGTCTATTTCTGTAGCTGCTTTTGGAGGCAGTTCCGCAAGTGGAGTATTGCTGCCTTCTACAACGTAATCTATGCCGTAAAGATTTAACTGGGTCTGATGGCCCTGAGCTATAGGCATATTCTCATTAACCTCTACGATAATCTTCTTGGCGCCTTTGATAACGCCCCACATATCAGCTACCTGAGGTCCCAGGTTGAAGTTTCCGTGAGAATCCATCGGCGCTACCTGGAAGAATGCAATGTCTATTCCACATTCATTGTTCTTCCAATAGAAAGGAAGTTCATTGAACAGCATTGGAATATACCAGCATCTTCCGTCTTTACACATCTTTCTGTCAAAATTACTGAAGTGGGCTGATGCGAATCTGACCTGGTCGTTTGAAGTTGTTGCCTGATATACCTTGAAAGGCTCGTGTCTGATGGCAACTGTGCTGATAATTTCGATTCCTTCCAGCTCGTCTGCTCTTTTTGCAAGGGCAGCATCAATATCTACTACACTGCCACAGCCAAGACCAAAGTGAATTCTTGTGTTATTCTGAACCATTGCTGCAGCCTGATCTGCAGTAATCAGTTTTCTCTTGTATTCTTCTGCAAGTGAAGATACTTTATACATTCGCACACCTCCTAAGGCGTTATTTGTCTAAGAATTAACAAACTCACTTCATTTTACTACAGTGTTAAAAAAATATCAAGAGAATAATTACCGTAATTCATATAGGCGGAGAACACCGGGTTTGACAATTACTGACTCCAGGCCGTTTTCTGTTTTCTTCAATATACGCTCTTCCTTTGCACCGGATAAAACATATGTCTTTCCATCTTGATGTACGATTTTACTGATAAATCCCTTTGCTCTGTGTCGTGAAACAGGAGTTAATTCCGAATCCCATACCTGAATAGAAGAATCTCCTGTCAATATGACAGGGCCGATTCCGGGCAGCACACCACAGAGGATGTAATCCTCATCATCGGTAATATCTCGAATCGCTCTAATCTGCCGATTTTCCAAATCAAAAGCAGTTACACGGCAACAGGAAGACATGTAGAGCATTTTAGATTCAACATCAAGAAACGGTTCACTTAGCTGATCCACACTTTCACCTAAATCTACACTCCATAATTCTTCAAGAAAGGGATTGTAGCAGGTTAGAAAGTTACCGCAACCCATAAGGAAAACATTATTATAGGCTATAGGATATGCCCAATGACGAAAATGGGAAAGCTTTAAAACCTTCTTTTCAGAGCTATCCGATTGGAAGCTCATCAAATAACTGTTCAACTCCGTACTCATGATATCATATACGATAGCTAATCTGCCATTATTAAGGCGACATGGAGGATAAATTCCATATTCGGTTTGACCGACCCCTATATTCCACTCTTTTTCGTGAGTTTGAGCATTCCAGCAATCACCTTCTAAAAAAAATCTGTCCTGATCCAGAAATGCCCCACGGATCAACATGGGATCATCGTTATAAAATGCTTCCACACTTTCCGGTTTACTTTTCTCAAATAGTTTCCGTAATTTTCCGTCACGGATACCCCAAAAGGATTTTAGGTAGTTTACATAGTCCACTTTGACAATCGGATAAGTGATGGGCCAACTAAAAGCACCTTCAACTTCATCCAGTAGAACTAACCTTGTCTGATTCTTTATCCTTTTTTCTGCTTTTTTTCGTTCAATATATTCTGTCAGGTATTCCTGTGTAGGTGCAGAAGCAGAATCAATGGATTCCGCATCAATCCATAGTGAGCAATTCAATACACATTCAATAAGAAACAGACATGTCTTAGGATTAGTTTCCTTGAAAACAACCCTTAAGATTTTTTCTGCTTCCCGGGATAAGCCCAGCTGTTCAGCCCACACCTTACTCTTTCCTGGGGAACGGGCAAAGTCTTCATATTCGGAAGGAACATGGCGCGCTACCCTTTTTCCGTTGCAGTAGAGAGTGAACTCAACATATTCATCATCAAAGTATTCAGTTGAAAGCACATTGTGGGGCAAGATCTTTGAAAGACGTTTTGCTTCTTTCTGGGTGGTACCCCATTCAAGGTTATCACTGGCTAAGGTAATCCAACCCTGTGATATTGATCGAACAGCATAATCAGGACATAATGACTCAATAGCAGACAGGTCTGCATCATGAATATTCAAATTGCAAAATTTGCTACTCATATAAGATTCTCCTCACTTTCGTATGGATTCCCAGTATTTCCAGAGCTGGTATCCAAAGCTTGCAAACAAAGACAGATATAGAACAGTAATGAATATCATAAAGATCCGAATAATATCTCCGGCAATTCCGTCAAGATGATTCTGAGTCAGAAGTGTCAATATGCAGCAGAAGAAGATGACAATCAGTGGAAGGATACGACCTTTGATAACTCTTTTCATCATATCCAGTCTGGATTCATCGTCGCAGAAAATCTCTTCTTCACCATTCATCTGTGTTGCCGGCTTTCTGAAATAGCTGTAGCCGACATAATCCTGAATATATTCCCAGCCGCAGTCAGAAAACATTTGAACATACTCATCTTTAGTGGTATCATCCTGAGGGTTGTAGTCAAGCTGATAAACAACATCCTCCGGCTCGCATTTTTCGAAATGATACATACCCAGACCACTAACATATGAAAACTTCCAACCATTCTTATGCATTTCACGGAGGTAATCCTGCTCCTGTCTCCACTGCGGTACGGAAAACCACTTAAACTGTTTCTTAGTGTCAATCATATTATTGCACCTCCTGCAGATTTCTGTACAAGCGTTCTATGCGCTGCATTTCCAATTCAAGAACCTGTCTTCCCAGGTCAGTTATAATGTAAATTTTTCTCTTATCTTCTTCCCTTATAAACTGAATAAGGCCATCTTTTTCCATTTTAGACAGACTGCCATACATTGTACCGGGACTGATTTTTATCTGCCCGTTTGTCAAAGCTTCCACCTTTTGGACTATGCTGTAGCCGTGAGCTTCTTCACGCAGACAAAGCAAAATGTAGAAGCTGGTTTCTGTCATGGGAACATAAACTTTTTTTATATGTGCGTCCATAAATCCTATCCTTTCTAAGTGCGATATATCGCACTACGAACTAACTATGTACGAAGTATAGCACTGCGATATATATTTGTCAACTGAATTTGATAAATTTATCAAACTTATGCTTTGCTGTGAGTATAGTAGTAGAAAAAGAGTCAAAACTAACAGTATGGAGCATCATTTATGAATAATAGAAAGATTATCAAAGCATTGCAGGAGGCAATGATCTTGGGAAAAAAAGAAATACCTAAGGGAAGGGTGGCAACATATATACCTGAGCTTGCCTATAGAGATAAGAATAAGCTGGGAATATGTATCCATACGGTCAACAGTGAAGTATACAGAATCGGAGACTTTAATGAAAGGTTTACAATCCAGAGTATTTCCAAGGTAATATCACTATGCAAAGCACTGGAACTGTTTGGCCCTGAGTATGTATTTAACTATGTAGGAATGGAGCCTTCAGGGGAGGCATATAATTCACTGGTTGAATTGGATCTGAATCATAACAGACCATATAATCCTATGATAAATTCAGGAGCCATTACGGTAGCCGGAATGCTATGCAACGAGATAAGTTTTGATGAAATGATTGATTACACGCGAAAGGTGTGCCTGGATAAAGGAATAGAGTCGGACCGGCTCACGCTGCAGTCGGAAATGGATAATTGTGCCAGAAACCGGGCTATAGCATATTTGCTGGAGAGTAAAGGAATTATGGCTTCAGACGTAGAAGACAGTCTTCTGCTGTATACGCAGATGTGTTCCCTCAGTGTGACCGCAAAGAGCCTGGCTAGCTTTGGCATGATATTAGCCAATGACGGAGTAAATCCTCAAAACAATGAAAGGCTTATTAGCAGTGATGTTGCAAGAACAGTAAAAACCATTATGCTTACTTGTGGCATGTATGACGGTTCCGGAGAGTTTGCTGTGCTGACAGGAATACCTACAAAGAGTGGTGTTAGCGGTGGTCTGCTCAGCGTGGTGGACATGAAAATGGGTATAGGTGTTTATAGTCCCGCAGTTGATGACAAAGGTAACTGCATTGCCGGCCGCCCAATTCTCGGACATATATCAAAGGAGCTGAAGATTCATCTCTTTCAACAACAGGAAACAGACTTATAAGAAAACAATCATTGAAAAAACATATAAAAAGTGGTATGCTAGTATTCGTGAACAGAATAAGTCTCCGTAGGTAAATGGATATACCAACGCTCTCCTAAAGCGTAATTGTGGGTTCGATTCCCACCGGGGATACCACAAACAGAAGCAGAGCCTTGCTGGAGGCTCTGTTTTTGTTTGTAAGAAGATTGAAGGGAATCGAACCCTGAGAGGGCGCGAGGGTGAAGTGAGACAGTCCGTTGGACTGTCGAATAGCGAGCGGTCCAAGCCGACTGAAAGAGGAGGCGTAGGACGGTGGATTTGCGAAGCAAATACATCTTCCCACCGGGGATACCACAAACAGAAGCAGAGCCTTGCCGAAGGCTCTGCTCAGACTGTAGACAAAGGCTCTGACCTCAACTAAGAGGTTCAGGGCCTTTCATGACTGTGAAAGTGAGTTATCATACGAAAAATACAAAAATGTATTGACTCTCACGTTACGTAATAGTTTATAGTATAATTATCACGAAGAAAAAGAGGTGATTATCCATGAGAACAGTACACGAAGTCAGTAAAATTTCGGGAGTGAGTATACGCGCTCTCCATCACTACGACAATATAGGTCTTCTACCTGCATCAAAGGTAACGGAAGCAGGTTACCGGCTGTATGACGATACAGCCATGGAACGACTTCAGATGATACTGTTATTTAAAGAACTGGAGTTTCCATTGAAGGAAATTGGAAGGATAATAGACAGTCCTGATTTTGATAAAGATAAAGCTCTCGAGCAACAGATAGGACTGTTGGAGCTTCGGAAGGAACGCATTGAGAATTTAATCGATCTTGCTCGTGAAATAAAAACTATAGGAGTTAAAAACATGAATTTTGATGCATTTGACACACGCAAAATAGACGAGTATGCCGAAAAAGCCAAGGTCACCTGGGGGCAGACTGCAGCCTACAAGGAATTTGAGAAAAAGTCTGAAGGACGCACAAAGGAGACACAGCAGAAAATGAATATGGAAATGATGGATATATTTCGCAGATTTGGAGAAATCCGAGGGCAGGAAGCGGATAGCGAAGCAGCTGTTGCACTTGCTAAGGAGTTGCAGGACTACATTTCTGCAAATTACTATGCCTGCACAGATGAAATCCTCTCATCCCTCGGCGAGATGTATGCCTGCGGAGGCGAATTCACCACTAACATAGATAGGGTTGGCGGTGAGGGAACTGCCGTATTTGCCCATAATGCAATTGAGGCAATGCTTTCAGCAAAATCAAGGTAGCGAAAACAGCACACAACCCGACAATGAATGTTTCCTCATTGAACACCTGAGAAATGGTCCCTTTAGATGCACCGATAGCCTGAAGAATGACGATTTCATTTCTGCGTTCCAGAACACTGATATTACCTCTCGGTATGACAAGAATGACACACTCATCGTGGCTTTTGGCCAATGTCCGACTTTTGCATTATACTTGATTTTTGAATAGTGCAGTATTCCCAGGCGTCTGATGGAATACATCTGTATTGATTATAGATATAAAGCTGTTTGAATATAAGAGAAAACAGTTATTATCAGCGGCATTCTACTTTGACATATCTGTGTGAACAGATAGAGAATGATGACATAATGCGAATCCTGCTTCGTTGTTCTGATTGCAGCTTTACTGTATGACAGAAAATTTTAATAGTAAAATCGTTGAAAACCAGTTCTTTTAGTAATATGAAATATGGTATAATCATAAAAAATAACGTGTATGATTGGACGGAGAAAGGTACTATGAGAACTATTTTACACAATGCAAAAGTCTATGTAGAAAAAGGTAATTACAGTGAGGCCGTTCTGGTAGAGGACGGAAAGATTAAAAAGGTAGGCGAAAGTGGAGAACTGATTGGAGAGTATGGTCAGAGCAGTACTCTTTACGATTGCCAAGGAAAGACTCTCGTTCCGGGCTTTAACGACAGCCATATGCATTTTATGCAGTACGGGGAAACCCTGTTTCAGGCGAAAATCGATGATGTAAGCTCCATTGATGAGATGATAGAAAGATGCAGATTATTTATGGAAGAGCATCCGGATCGGGTCAAAGACGGTCTTCACGCCATCGGCTGGAACCAAGATCTTTTCATAGACAGCAAAAGAATGCCGGACAGATTTGACCTTGATAAAATCAGTACAGATATCCCTATCGTATTAGAGAGAGTGTGTGGTCATATCGTATCTACAAATACAAAGCTTATCCAGATGTTGGGACTGGAAGTTGGTTCGCCCCAATATCCTAACGGTGAATTTATGGTTGACGAGACCGGATATCCAAACGGAATATTTAAAGGCAATGCATGTAACATTGCGAAGGACCTTATTCCTGACTTCACCATGGAGGAAAGAAAGGAAATGGCAATTCAGACCATGAAGACCGTCGCGGCAATGGGACTTACCAGCATTCAAAGTAATGATGTAGGAACAACATTTATGGATGGACCTGCCGCATACAAGATGTTTCATGAGATATATGACGAGGGCAAGGGATGCGTAAGATACCGTCATCAGGTCTGTTTTAATGATTTGGATCAGTTCAAGGGGTTTCTGGCAGAAGGCGAGTATAAAAAAGGGGTGTATCCTGAGGATTCAATGCTCACCCTTGGACCTCTTAAACTGTTTAAGGACGGAAGCCTTGGAGCCAGAACGGCTTTGATGAAGAACGGGTATGTTTCAGACAGAGACAATCATGGCCTGGAATGGCTGTCACAGGAAGAGATGGAAGAATACTGTAAGCTTGCTGCTGAGCATGGTATGCAGGTGGTAACTCATGTAATCGGCGACCTTGCAATTGAGAAGACAATTGATGCCTATGAGAAAGCCTTTATTGATGGCGAAAACAAGCTAAGGCACTCCCTGATACACTGTCAGATAACGGATCGCAACCTTCTGGACAGAATAAGAGATAAAGATATTCTGGTTGCAGCTCAGCCGATATTTATCGATTATGACATGCATATAGTTGAGGAACTTTGCGGAAAAGAGCTTGCATCGACATCCTACAATTTTGGTACAATGCTAAGGGAGGGCGTACATCTTTCATACGGCACAGACTGTCCTGTGGAGACCTGCAATCCTTTCGAGAATATATATGAAGCAGTAACACGTAAAGACAGGGACGGGAAGCCGAGTGAAGGTTTCTACCCAGAGCAGTGCGCGGATGTAGAGACTGCCATAGATGCTTACACAATCGAGAGTGCATATGCGGAGTTTATGGAAGATGTGAAAGGGAGGATAAAAGAGGGCTACTACGCTGATATGGTTCTTCTGGATCGAGATATCTTCACCATTCCACAGGAAGAGATCAAAGACATCAAACCTGTAATGACCATGGTTAACGGTCAGATTGTATATGCAGAATAGAATAAAATGAGTTAGAAGAAAATGGGTTTAAATCCTCAGGATTTAAACCCATTCTTTTTCACAGAACTCAACTGCTTTTCTCGCCATAACAAGCATAGGATCCACATACCAGTCATCTAAATCCTCATCTGCTTTAATTATCGATAGTTCAGTACATGCGAGAAGAACGCTGCTGCAGCCTGCTGCTTTAAACTCATTTTCTATTTTAGCCCAGCTTTCCTCATCATAAGGTTTACCGGCTTTGATACAATCGTAGATCTGGTGCATAACCTGCTTCTGGATTTCTTCACAAGGAGTAAAAGGAAAGAGTCCGTATTCTTTCAGCACATTCTGATAGAGATTAGTGCTTACAGTTCCATCGGTAGCCATGATGCCTATTTTTCCACCCGGAAATCTTTCTGCCATGGCAGCAGAGGTTTCACGAATCATGTGAATAAAGGGTACCGGAATGTCTTCTTTTATCCTGTCTACAAAGAAGTGTGCTGTATTACATGTTACACAAATGGCTTCACAGCCACAGTCAGCAAGAAGCTTTGCATCCTTTCTCATTCTTTCATCAACCTTATCGTATTCGCCAGCTAGAATGGCGCCGGTCCTGTCAGGCATTTTGCTGTCGCTGTAAACCATAATCTCCAAGTGATCCTGGTCCTTGTCTGCTTTTGTGTGTTGAGTTATCATTTTATAAAACAGCTGGGAGGCCATAGGCCCCATTCCGCCTAGAACTCCTAGTTTCTTTTCCATATACATCATCCTTTCAAAATAATTTTACTATATGTTAGCTTTGTTAGATTTTCTTAAAACCTGACCGGCTCTGGCACCTGTATGCACACCGTTATATGCCGTAAGCACACCGTTAACGTATACCCTTTCAATACCCTCACAGGCCTTCTTAGGGTCATTGTAGGAAGGCGTATCATTTATAGTTTCAAAGTCAAAGAGTACCATGTCTGCATGCATACCCTCTGCAATTAAGCCTCTATCGGTTAGTCCCATGCGCTTTGCAGGGGATCCGGTCATCTTATAAATTGCAGTTTCAAGAGAGAAAAGCTTTCTTTCTCTGCAGTAGTGGGAAAGGACTCTTGGGAAGGCGCCGAAATTTCTTGGATGAGGTATTCCATCAAAATCCAGCGTCATTGCTTCACCATCAGATCCTATTACTCCGAATTCCTGTCTCATGATATATTCTATATCATTTTCGCACATTCCGTAGTTTACTTCGTTAACGCGACCATCGGTAGCAAGAATAAGATCAAAACATGTATCAGCCGGATCCTTGTCCTGAATCTTGGCGATTTCTGCTATGGATTTACCCACAGTCCAGCGATTCTCCTCACCGTAAGCGTAAGCAATGAAGATATCTCCCCATCGACCCTGATGACTGCTGTTAGCCTCGTCTCTGAGTCTTGCACGAGTTTCCGGCTCCCTCAGTCTGCGGAACAGTTCATCCTGCCCGCCCTCTAAAGCCCATTGGGACACTTTTGAGTCAAGAGAAGTGGCTGATGCCCTGTATGGATACTGGTCGAAAGCGACTTTGATACCCTTTTTGCGGGCATCCTTCATAAGTGCTATAGTTTCATAAACTGCATTCTCCCATAGCTCCTTGCGAATTTCCTTATGATGAGATATTTCTACAAAAGCACCGCTTTTTTCTCCAAGTTCTATGGCTTCAATAACCGAATCTATAAGATGCAGACCTTCATTTCTCATATGAGTGGAGTATACAGCATCAAAAGGAACAAGCTCTTTTGCAAGCTCAATAAGCTCTGATGACTGAGCAAATGAACCGGGTGGATAAATCAGACCTGAAGACAGGCCAAAGGCACCTTCCGACAAGGAGTCCCTCAGCATCTTCTTCATGCAGTCCATCTGTTCCCGGCTTGGAGCTTCCGGACAGAAGCCCATAGCAGCAATTCTGAGTGTTCCGTGACCGACAAAGGTTCCCAGATTTACGCTTGGCTGGAGCTCCTGAACTTTGTCGAGATACTCACCCATAGATTCCCACGCAAAAGTATTGTTTCCCCATCCTTCTCTCAGATAATACTTTAGATCAGATTCGTATTCCGGATTAAGGGGTGCTGCGGAAAGGCCACAGTTACCACCGAATTCAGTAGTGACTCCCTGCAATATCCTACTCTCAGCAGTAGGTGCCCCCATAATGGAAACATCACTGTGGGAATGAATATCAATAAAGCCGGGGGAAAGAGTTTTCCATTGGCCATCCGCAACCGTTTTGGAATTATCTAAATCATCCTGAGCAGGTTGTTCATTTTCGTATACCTTTACAATATAACCGTCGCGAACCGCAACAGCACCGTCAAAGGCTTCCCTGCCTGTCCCATCTACAACGGATACATTTTTTATTATTAAATCGTATTTCATAAACATAACCTCCACGATTATCGTACAATAAGTATACATGCAAAAAATCTGCCAATTGGAAAGAATATGCAAAAATTACCTGAAAGTCCTGATGTTTGGCATACGAATTGCATAAATAATTATTAGTACGTAAGAAGCAAGCATAAATAAACAGGTGGCAAAGGAGAAAAAAATGGGCATACCTAAAGAAGCAAAGATAGAGCTTTTCCCAAAGTGGAAGAGTGGAAAATTAAACAAAATCACAGACGTGCCCGGAGTTACTGTAGGTCACGTAACTAAGAAGGATGGGGAAATCAATACAGGTGTAACTGCCATTTTGCCACACCAGGGAAATATGTTTAAAGACAAGGTAATGGCAGGCGTTTCCGTAATTAACGGGTTTGGAAAATCAGCTGGACTTATTCAGATAGAAGAGTTAGGAACCATAGAAACTCCTATTGTTTTGACTAATACTTTCGGTGTGGGTACAGCTACAGTTGCTCTAACTAAGTATATGCTTAAAGACAATCCGGACATAGGCGTTGATACAGGAACTGTTAATTGTGTTGTAACAGAATGCAACGATGGAAGATTAAATGACATAAGAGGTCTTCACGTTACAGAAGAAGACGTGCTGGAAGCACTGAATAACACAGATACAGACTTTGAGGAAGGCGCCGTAGGTGGCGGTACGGGCATGGTTTGCCTGGGCTTTAAAGGTGGAATAGGATCAGCATCAAAGATCGTAACCATTGATAACAAGGAGTTTACCGTTGGAGCTCTTGTGATGTCAAACTTCGGAGCAGACGGAAATCTGGTTATTGGAGGAGACCATGTCGGTAAACGCATCAAAGAGATTAGAGATGCAAAGAGGAAACCGGAAACAAAAGTTGATGATTATCAGGATAAAGGTTCGATAATCATGATTATTGCCACAGACGTTCCTTTAAGTGAAAGACAACTCAAAAGAGTTGCCAAGCGTGCAATGATTTCTCTTGGCAGAGTAGGTTCCTTCTGTGGTGATGGTTCAGGAGATATCGCAATCGCATTTACAACTGCAAACAGAATGCCTCATTACAGTGACAAACTGATTCTGGATGCACAGCTTATGCTGGATGACCGTATCGACATAGTATTTGAAGCTGCTGTTGAAGCTGTAGAGGAATCTATAATCAGTTCATTGTACCACGCAGAAACGGTAAAAGGCGTTAGAGGAAACGTATACGAAGGACTTAGAAATTATCTTTAATAGCTTACAAACATCCTTTAAGTAAGAGAAACGACCAGGTGTTGTTTCTCTTACTAAATAAGAAAAACAGGATTTATCCGGTTTTATATGGTATAATAGGCGAAGAATACAGTTGTTATTACCTGAATCAGAAAGTATAGGTCATGAGGTTTATTAACATGAAAAAAATATTAATCGTATTTAAAACGAAAGAAAACATGGAAGCTTCATCGTCAATAAAAGAAACAATCAAGAGCATATTTGCTGAATATGCTGATATTGAGAATGTTTTCCTCGACTGTCTGGAGCCTGATGAAAAAATTAAAGCGGATATTCTGCTTCTTAACAACATTGCTCATCTGGGATTGCTTGTCAATCATACAGGCAGACTGAACAAGCTGTTTACCATTAATCGAAGTATTGAGAAAAAATATCTGGAAAAGATTCTGGATATTCCGGATGAATCAGACGTTCTGGTAGTTAATGATGATCTGGAAAGCAGCAAGCAGACTGCAGAGATGCTTTACTGGCTTGGTTTCACTAACATGAACTTTGTGGCTTTTGACCCTAATGATGCAGAAAATCCCATATACAAAGGCTTTGAGTATGCGGTAACACCGGAAGAAACCCATCTGGTACCGGCAGATGTAAAGCATGTTATTAACATCGGCTACAGAAAAATAGGCTTTGATACTATAGTTCAGATTAAGCAGGCCTTAGGGGTGGACAACGAGGATCTGAATCTGAAGCTGTTCAGATATTCGTCTACAATTCTGGAACCTATTCAGGATTCCAAGGACAACTATGTAAACAGTTACCTTAAGAGCCGTATGCTTAATGACTATATTTACGGTGCATCTGCTGCCATGATACTCATTAACCACAGGGGGCAGATAGTATACAGCAATCATAAGGCCGAGGATCTATTTCCTGTGCTGACAGATACCAAGATGATAACCCTTGAGGAACTGTCGCCGCAGCTGGCTGAGCTGAACAGCCTCACAAGCGATGAGGAGCAGATTTTGAACAAAGATGACAGGACGTATCTTGTTGCAAGAAAGAAAATAAATCTGGAGAACATTGAGGTTGGGTACCTTTTTACCATACAGGATGAGGCGGATATCAAGCAGATGGAGAGAACCCTTAATCAGAAGCTTATCGAAAAAGGTTTGTTCGCAAGGTATACGTTTAATGATATCCTGGGGACCTCAGATGCTTTGAAAAACTGCATTAATCTGGCCAAAAAGGCCGCCAAAACGGACTATACCATTCTGATTAACGGAGAGAGTGGTGTAGGTAAGGAGTTATTTGCACAGGCAATCCACAATTACTCAAACAGAAAAGACAAGCCTTTCGTAGGTGTTAACTGTGCCGCTATTCCGGAGAATCTTCTGGAATCAGAACTCTTCGGATACGACAGCGGAGCATTTACAGGTGCCAATAAAAAGGGAAAAATGGGTTATTTCGAGAGAGCCAACCATGGGACTATTTTCCTGGATGAAATCGGCGATGTTTCGGCAGGGCTTCAGTCAAAGCTGCTGAGAGTTCTGCAGGAGAGACAGATAATGCGTGTTGGCTCGGACCGTGTAATTGATATAGATGTGCGAATAGTCGCCGCAACAAATAAAAACCTGGGCAAAGAGGTAGCCGAGGGAAATTTCAGAAATGACCTTTATTTCAGATTAAACGCTCTTCAGATCAGAGTGCCTGCACTTCGTGAGCGAAAGGCAGATATTCCGACACTTTTTAAAATGTTTATGGGAAGCGATTATGCATCGGTGGGTACTGAAACTGTTAAAAAACTACAGCAGTACAGCTGGCCCGGAAATGTCCGGGAGCTGGAAAACTGTGCACTGTACTACAAGACTCTGGGACAGCTGCCGGAGCATTTTAATGGAGGATACAGCGATATAGAAGCATATCGGAGTACAGAACCTAAAACAGGTGAAACTGCCGGATACGGCGATTCTACAGCTTATAAGGGCAATCCATCTAAACCATATGCTCATGATTTTGATGCTCCGGGAACTATTATGAGTGATCATGACCTGGATGCCGGCATCAAAGAGCATATCCTTCTGTTCCTGGGTAGAGATAATGCATTGGGCCATGGACTGGGGAGAACGGTAATATTAACAAAGCTAAAATCACAGGGTTTTGTTGTCAGTGATGGACAGCTTAGAACTATATTGAGTCAGCTGAGTGATGAAGGGCTCCTTACCATAGGTAAAGGCAGGCAGGGAACCAAAATTACGGATCTTGGAATTGACAGAATTAATAATCTGTAAATTTATCGAAAAATCATGTTTTATGGAACATTCTTTAAATGTTGGCAAGGAATTTGCATTAGAATATAAGTACAAAAATAACATATAAAAAAGGGACGATGATATGAGAATTGATAAAAATAAAATGATGAATGCGTCAGAAGTCGCAAAGGAATCTATGGAGAAGAACCTGGTTCCCGGTCTGGCTATGGCATATATTGAAAATGGAAAAGTTATTCACACTGAGACAGTGGGTGTAGCCAATCCTGAAACAGGTGAGCCTGTTACCAACAGAACTCACTTCGAAGCTGCATCTCTTACAAAACCTGTATTTGCAAGAATTGTGATGGGGATGGCAGAGAGAGGAGAAATTGATTTAGATGCACCAATAAGCAAATATGTTGCTGAATTGATGCCGTCAGATGACCCTCGATGCGCAGATATAACCGCAAAGCATGTTCTTTCGCATGGAACAGGACTTCCTAACTGGGGAGACGCACCGCTTCCGATTGCATTTACTCCGGGTACATCATTTGGTTACTCAGGAAAAGGTTATACATACCTTCAGGAGGCAGTTGAAAAAATCAGGGGCAGACGTTTAGACGACCTGATGCAGACCGAAATCTTTAATCCTCTGGGTATGGCTGATGCGGCAATGGTTTGGACAGGACCTTTGAACCGTACTCTTGCAAGAACCGTTGATGCAAAGGGAGAACTTGAGGCTCCTCGCGACAGATGTCAGCACTCGGTTGCATTAGAACCTAATTCAGCATTTTCACTTCATGTGACAATTGAAGATTATCCAAAGTTCGTCGAAAATCTTCTGGCTGATGAGGCTGCCATAGAGCAGATTTACAGCTACAAGAACCCTGCAGATCATGATGTTGTATGGGGTCTTGGATGGGGAACATATAAAGATATAATCTGGCATTGGGGCGATAACGGTGGATTTAAATCCCTAGTGTGTTTCGACCCGGTAACCAAGGATGGATTATTGATCCATACAAACGGCTTTAACGGCCTTAATGTTTGCTACGATGTAGCAAGCTACGTTGCACAGTACGACTTTTCAGATATTTCTGAAATGATTGCACATGCAGAATAATAGACTTGTTCTTTCATTACTACTCATTAATACTCATCAACACAATCCCATCAGTACACAGATATTCGCATAGTTTCTGCAATTCCTATGTGAATGTCTGTAGATGAGATTGGAAACAAAAATAACGGGTGTTCGAAGTACTTCGACTAGCCGTTATTTTTGTTGAAAAAACTCAATTAATACTATAAAAAACGGACATAATGTGTTCCTTAGTTGTAATAAAAGCGACCAAACCAACAATAAGGAGGAGCACTATGTCCAACTCGATTATACAGAAAAATTCTCAAGAAGAAAAGTATTTTTTGTAGGCTTTTTGTAAACTGTTCCGGTAGATATTCCTTGATTTGCAAAAATCATCATTTATTCAGGAATATATCCAGAATAATATCGGCTCCTTAAATACGCTTTACCAAAGCTATAATATGCATCTGAACATTTATAAATTGGAATTATCTCATCCCCCATCTGCCAGAAATAACTTATAGAATAGCCTTTGAAGAGACTACCCTTATCTAGTGTATAATAAATCCTTCCAATAACTTCATTTTCCTCATTAAGCAAAAGGAGTCCATTTTCAGTGTCATTCCTGCATAAATACCATACTGTTTCGTTTACTAGGTCTTTTGTAGGATACTTTATATAATAGGAGTTAAATCCTCTAATCATTTTGTTTTCAGGATTACTCTTCATAATGTTTTTTTCATCATAGCCGATATTCTCATCATGGAAGCAAATATTTATTTCCGTATCATTCCTTCCGTTCATAGTACTTACGCTGTCTTCTTCAGTATCGTAACATCCATTGTAGATGAATTCTAGACTGTTTAACTCATTTCTAAGTTCACTCTGCTCATTTTCCCGTATAAAAAGCAATGCTATCAACCCACATAGAATTATCAATATTATTGCTATTAACGCTTTTATTTTTCGAGAATGCATTATGTCACCTTCCTCAATCTGCTGTCAAATCCTGTTTTCTTAACGCTAGAAATTTAATCATCAGCATTCTTTTTAGTTTTCTCATATTTCTCAGCCCCCTTTTTTTAATCTTTGTTATACATAATAACCTGGCTTTTTATCTTTTCGGGACAAGGATATGAAAATAATTTTATTTATTTTTCCTGGAAGTACGATAAATAAAGACAAAAAGCGAAATGTGCTGCTTCTGATGAATGTCAGAAGCAGCACATCTCTTTACAATACTATACTATTACTCTCGGATTTGGCATCCGATTATTAACGTTATCCAGTCAAATTACCTAATCAATCATACAGTTTATTACTTATTTGTTCTGTTCCTTCTTTAACTTAGCGTCGAAGATGAAGTAGCAAACTACTCCTGCCAGAGGAACTACAAGTCCTATAATAGCAGTCTTAGGATCTTCCATTAATGTGTTAATCATAAGTGCTGCGAAGATAACTACTGCTAAAACAACTGTTACAGGATATCCCCAAGCCTTGTAAGGTCTTTCCATATCAGGGAACTTCTTTCTGTAAACGATTACTGCAAGAACTACTAATGTGTTGTAAACCATTCCTGAGAATACTACGTAGTTTGTTAAATCATTTAGAGAGTTGAAAACTACAAGTACGATAGCGATTACAGCCTGAACGATTAATGCGTTTACAGGAACATTTGTCTTAGGGTGAAGAACAGCCTGGCTCTTGAAGAAGTGACCATCTTTAGCCATTTCGTAGTAGTATCTTGGGAACGCAAGAATCATACCGTTAAGAGCACCAAAGATTGCGATTGCCATAGTCGCAAGTACGATTGTACCGCCTATGCTGCCGAATACTCTGTTAGCTACTTCTGTACCTAAGTAAAGGTTTCCGTCACCAATCATGGATACGATTTCTTCGTGAGGAAGAACTTTGTAAATTGAGAAGTTGAATAAAGTATAGATTACCATGATGACACCGATACCACCTATTAGTGCGAGTGGAATGTTCTTGCCTGGGTTCTTTACTTCTTCAGCTACACAGTTCAGGTTTGTCCATCCTTCATATGCCCATAATGTAGCAACTGTAGCGAATGAAATCATTGCAATTACTGAGCCGAATGTAGCTCCGCCTGTTCCTTCGAAAGCAGATGCAAGAGATAAATCCACATCCTGCTTACCAAAGATTAACGCACCGCCGATGATGATGACGATAGGAATTAACTTAGCTGCCATGGATACAGACTGTAAAATATTAGCCTGTTTAACTCCCAGACAGTTGTAAGCAGTCAATGCTACGATTAAAACGATTGCGATGATTTTAACTGTGATTCCATCAAGGTTGAACGCAGTTGGAAGTGCAATTGCAAGTGCGGAGATTGATCCTGCACCGGAAAGCAGCCAGCTGGTGAAACCGAAGGAATAACCTACTGCTGGATGATATGCAACGTTCATGTAGTGAACCATACCACCGGCCTTTGAGTCAGCAGCACCTAATTCTGCGAAACATAATCCGCCAAGGATTGAAACAATACCACCGACAATCCAGCAAAGTAATGCCATACCAACGTTCATGTTAGTTCTTTCAAGAACATATGATCCCAGGTAGAAAATACCGGAGCCAATCATGATTCCGCCAATTACACTAATGCCGCCAAACAGACCGATTTCTTTTTTAAATTCGCCGGTCTGAGCAGGTTGTTTGTTATCAGCCATTTTCTTTTCCTCCTTAATTAAATTTTGAAGATAATAACATTAATATGTTTCGCAAGTACTGTGCCAAAAAAATCCCCTGTTTTCAGGGGATTTTAAGAAGGTTTTATCTTAAATATGAAAAAGAATAGGATTAATTCTGAATTGAATAGGATTTATACAGATAAAAGGACTCGTATCATATGTACTTTCTTGGAGGTCGATGAAGCAATCTTGCGATTATTTCATTTTTATTAGTCTCTGCAAGTTGGCTTGCTTCCTGAATGGTCATTTCGTTTTTGCCGCTTCCGTATATTATGGCCATATCTCCCTCTGACACATTGGGAACCTCAGTCACGTCGGCAATAACCTGATCCATGCATAAAACTCCAACGAGAGGACATTTGATGCCTTTGATTGTAACATAGCCCTTGTCTCTCATATTTCTCGGATAGCCGTCAGCGTATCCGAAGGGAAGAGTAGCGACAACACTGTCTCTCTCTGCCTTCCATAGATAATCATAGCTTACACCATCACCTTTCTTAATGTGGTGGAGCTGGGAAATTCTAGTGCGAAAGGTCATTATCTGTTCCACTTCAACATGCCCTGTAGTAAACCCTATCATACCATAGGCCAATGCTCCCACTCTAACCATGTTCATCCTGTATTGAGGATAGTCAACGGTAGCGATGCTATCAGCGATATGAGAATATCTGAAGGTAATGCCTCTGGATTTTAGCCGGTCAATTACACTTACAAGTAAACGGTACTGCTTTTCGTCGTCCTCCTCACCGGCAAGTGCAAGATGAGAGAAAATACCTTCAGCATAGATGTTTTTCAGACTGCAAATATCTGAAACAGCATCCACGGTGGCTTCTCTATCAGCCCCATTGAGCCCTAATCTATGAAAACCGGTATCAATTTTAATATGAACCTTTGCTATTTTACCTCTTTCTTCTGCGATCTGGTTAAGTAAATGTGCCTGCCGGTCGGAAAAAACCGTTAATGTGATATCATTATCTACCGCGTAGTGAAGATACCGATCCGGGGTGTGACCCATAATCAGGATAGGACTGTCCTTATGGTAGTCTCTAAGCTCCATGGCCTCGGAAAGTGTAGCAACAGCCAAATAGTCGGCACCGTTTTTCATAAGAGTTTCAACAATATGAGGAGCACCGTGACCATATGCATTTGCCTTTACCACGATGAGTAAGGCTACCTCCGGACCGATAAGCTTCTTTATATTTCTGATATTTTTACCCAGCTTTCCTAAATCTACAATTATTTCGGTATCGCGCAAGTCGTCATTGTAATTCATTATTCAACCCCCATAAGCTTTAATACGGAGTAAACCTCCGCCTGAATACCGGTAGTAATACAGCGTTCATCCACGACAAGATCTGATGAATGCAGACTCATAGGTTCATCAGAAGGAGATTTTGCCCCTACGTCAATGTATAATCCCCTGGATGCATGGCAGAAGTAAGCAAAATCATCAGCACCCAGACTAGGTGTTGGATTGATAATTACCTTGTCATCACCGAACTTCTCTCTATAGTTTGACGTTATTATTTCAAGAAGCCGGTCATCATTGACAAGGGTCGGATATCCATCGTTAAACTCAATCTGACAGTGAGCACCGTAGCCTTCCGCAATGCCTTCGCAAAGTCTTTTGATTTCTGATTTAATCTTGTCTCTGTTGTCCATATCTAAAACTCTGATAGTTCCGGAAAATTCGGAAAAATCAGGGATGATGTTTTCTTTAGTGCCGCTGTGGAATTTACCGATAGTGATAAGATTAGATTCGTATGGTGCCATTCGTCTTGTTAGAATGGACTGAATGGCAGTTACCATATTGCATGCCGGCAGAAGTGGATCGATTCCTGTATCCGGATGAGCACCGTGACATGATTTGCCTATTACCTTTACCCTGAACTCACATGTAGCTGCATTCATGGTACCGGGAACCACAATAATCTTATCGTAATCGTAAAAAGCATTAATGTGTAATCCGATAGTGGCCTCTACCTTAGGATTATCCATGCATCCTGCCTTGATCATTCCCTCAGCACCTCCGATAGTCTCCTCTGAAGGCTGAAAGAATAGAGTTACAGAGACAGGAAGATAGTCTGATAATTCTTGAAGTACTGATGCAGATCCGAGTAGTGTGGCAACGTGTACATCGTGACCACACGCATGCATGACACCGGGAATCTGAGATTTATATGGCAGGTCATTAAGCTCATCCATAGGAAGAGCATCCATGTCAGCTCGAATTCCGATGGAACGGGACTTATCTTTCCCTTCAATGACGGCGCAGATACCGTAGCCGAAAACATTTTTTCTGTAGGAGATTCCGAGGCGGTCAAGCTCAGCAGCAATCATGTCTGCTGTGTTTTTTTCCTGACAGCTCAGCTCAGGGTTCATATGGAGTACTCTTCTGAGTTCTGTGCTCCTTTCGGACGCCTTTTTTATAAGTTGGTTAATTTCGCTCACATTCATTTTTATCACCCTTTTTTAAACATATTTGTGAAACTTTAATCTAACATCTAAAGCCTAGTATTATTGTAAGCAAGTACTGTACCGAAGTAAAGAGACTTTGTTGGCACACTACTTGCATTTTTAAAAAATATATAAGATAATATTGTAAAGTGATAATGTTATCAAAGATCATAAATATGTAGAAAGGAATCTATCCCAAGGACAAGATATGGAGAAACTATCATTAAAATACAGTGATTTAAAATATCACGCACTACCTCTTCCGGAGGATGTTGAAAGAGAATTTCAGGCAGGAAACCTGACGAAGGTAAAGGAAAAAATCGCATATTATCTCAGTAACGAAAAGGTATCTGAAGCAGTAAAAAAGAGACTGCTTATTCAATTGAGCAATATAGAGCATATTGAGGATCGTTACACCGTAAGCCCTGAGGATGCGGCAGAGTATATGGCTGCCCGAGGCGTAAAGGATTTTACGGATGAAGAACTGGATGAACTTAGAATGAAAGGAATTGTAGACTGGAGATATATTGATGGAGAAATAAGATATATCGACAGCTTTGCCGGTTCTCTGGTAAATGTTTACCCTGAGTTTGGGAACAGAAGCTGTGACAGACAGCCTGAAGGACCGAACCCTGTAGATGAGGTGATTGAAAAGGCAAAGGACGGAGAACCTATGACTGCCCACATTCACATCAGACATACGTTGATTGTCGGAGAAAAATCCATCAGAGAAGGTGAGATGCTGACTGCACATATGCCAATTCCTAAGGACGGCTTAAACAATCAGATGAAAAATATTAAAATTCTGAATACCGGTCATAAGCCAGTTTCACTTGCTGAAGGAGACAGCTTGCAGCCTACAGTATGTTTCAGAGAACCTGCCGTATCTGATATGACATTTTCCGTTGAATACGAGCTTGATCATGCGGTGGTTTATCGTAATTTGGCGAAGGCTGATCTTGACCAGGTATCAAAAGGAGAGATACCGGAAGATGCTCGCATGTATCTGGAAGAAAAACTTCCTCACATTCAGTTTACTCCATTCCTAAAAGCTCTGGCCGAGGAGATTAAGGGAGACGAAACAAATCCTCTGCTTATTGCAAGGGCAATTTATGATTATATTACTACGAAAGTAGACTACAGGTTTGCTCCGAATTATGCCGGTATAGATAATATTCCCGAGTACTGCGCAATTAACGGAAAGGGAGACTGCGGAATCCAGGCTCTCCTGTTCATTACACTGTGCAGAATATGCGGAATACCTGCGGCATGGCAATCAGGACTGGATGCGAAGCCAAATGAAGTAGGCGAACACGACTGGGCCAGATTCTATGTGCCATCCATAGGTTGGGTATTTACCGATGTTTCATACGGGGGAAGTGCCTATAGGAAAGGTGCAACAGATAGATGGAATTTCTTTTTTGGCAATGTGGATCCATACAGAATTCCTTTGAATGAAGACTTTCAGGAAGAATTCTATCCGCCAAAGAAGTTTATGAGATTTGATCCTTATGATAGCCAGGATGGAGAATTGGAATATGACGATGAACCTGTATTATTCGATTTCAGAAGACGCTATGAGGATCTTGGGATATATCTGAAATAAGGAGGAAAATGGAAATGAAGTATCCTGCAAAACTAAAACCGGGTGCAACCATAGGACTTGTAAGTCCAAGCTCTGCCATTTCTCCCGAAAGAGAGAAGGCTTGTATTGAGAGATTAAAAGCCATGGGCTTCAGGGTTAAGGCAAGTGATAATATCAGTACCAATCTGGGAGGCTACATGGCGGGAACCGGAGAGGTCAGAGGTAAATGGCTGAACAAGATGTTCGCCGATCCGGAGGTGGATGCCATCTTCTGCGTGAGAGGCGGAGATGGTGGGAACAGAGCATGGAAGTATCTGGACCTGGATGTGGTAAGAAATAATCCGAAAATCTTCGTAGGCTACAGCGATATAACCACCTTCCATCTGGCTTTCAATCAGCTTTGTGATATGGTGACCTTTCACGGACCAATGGTATCATCAAACATTCTGGAAAACTTCGATTCTGAAACAGAAGAGTCATTCTTTCAGGCTCTAAATGCAGATGAACCATACGAATTCAAAAATCCTGAAGGCTTTGATATAGAGGTAATGCATCACGGAAAAGCTGAAGGAAGAATCACAGGTGGAAATCTTACATTAGTATGTGCTTCAATCGGAACGCCTTATGAAATCGATTGCAAGGACAAAATTCTCTTCCTGGAGGATGTACACGGTCATGTGGATTCTATGGACAGAATCGTAGTACAGCTTTTGAACAGCGGAAAAATTGACGACTGCGCCGGAATTCTCCTGGGACAGTTTACTGATATTGACAACCATGTGGATAAAGACTATCAGTATCTTGAAATGTTTGCAGACCTGTTTTATGATATTGATAAACCTATTATGTATAATATTCAGTCAGGCCATGACTTCCCTATGATGACAATTCCTATGGGAGCCATGTGCAGCATTGATACTGAAAGCAAAAAGATAATATTTAAACCGGAAAGGTGATAGCGATGAACATAGCAGAATTGACAAACAGAGTAAACGCTCTTCAAGGCAAGGTTGGTCTATACTATAAAAACCTGGTTACAGGAGAGACCATGTCTGTAAACAGCGGAGCACAGTTTGAGGCTGCAAGCCTTCCAAAACTGGCGATTCTTCTTCTTGTGCTGAAAATGGCTGAAGAGGGAGAAATAAGTCTTCACGACAAAGTGGTTATCAGGGATTCTCAGAAAGTCGGCGGATGTGGCGCTATCAAATCCATGACAGGTGATGTAGAACTTGAAGTGCTGGACGTGTGCAAGCTGATGATTACCATAAGTGACAATACGGCTACTAATGCAATGATAAGATTCTGCGGGCTTGAAAGAATTGCAAAGGAATGGAAGACCTGGGGTCTTGAGATGACCAGGCTGGAAAGAGAGTACTTTGACGATGAGGCTCATGAAAGGGGTCTGAGAAATTATGTTTGCCCTGAAGAAATAGGACATTTGCTGGAGAAGATATACGAGAGAAGCTTTGTCAGCGAAAACGTATCTGCTATGGCTGAAGAAATTCTTATGGCACAACAGATAAGGCACAAAATCCCGGGATATATAGGAAGATCTTTTCCTATTGCCAATAAAACCGGAGAGAGTACAGGAGTTACTCATGACGGCGCAATCGTGTTTGCGGAAAGAGAGCCTTTCGTACTTGTTGTCTGCTCAGAACACACAGATGTGCCTGAGACGGAAAGGTTTATCAGAGAAATTGCCCTGGAGTTTTACGAGGAAAACAAATAGCAGATACTAATCTAAGAATCGGCAAGCAGTAATAAATAATTATACATCAGGGGTTTGCATATGCAATTTAAAGTAGTATAATTAAAATTGCAGTATTATATATGGAGGTACAAACCAATGTTCAATAAACTTACAGAACAGTTACAGAAGGACCCAAAAACAATTGTATTTACAGAAGGCCCTGATGCAAGAATCCTGGAAGCAACGGATAAACTTCTTAAGGATAAAATTTTAAACGTTATTCTTGTTGGTGAAAAAGCTGAGGTAGAAGAAGCAGCGAAAAAAGGCGGCTTTAACATCGAAGGAGCGGAAATCATCAATCCTGCCGACTACGAAGAAATGGATGCTATGGTAAACACTATGGTAGAGCTTCGTAAAGGTAAGATGTCACCGGAAGATTGCAAAGCAAATCTTATGAAAGGCAATTATTTCGGAACTATGCTTGTTAAGATGGGCAAAGCAGATTGCCTGCTTGGCGGAGCTACATATTCAACAGCTGATACAGTTCGTCCTGCATTACAGCTGGTAAAGACTAAACCGGGCGCACATCTTGTAAGCTCAAGCTTTATTCTTGTAAAAGAAGGAGCTGAAATGCTGGCTATGGGTGACTGTGCTATTAATATCGATTATCAGGATACAGTTGATAAGGAAGGAAACGTTACTTTCTCAGCTGCAGATAAACTGGCTGAGGTAGCTATCGAAACAGCTAAGACAGCAGCAGCATTCGGAATCGACCCTAAGGTTGCAGTACTTTCATTCTCAACTAAAGGATCCGGAAAAGGCGGCACTGTTCAGCTGTCACACGATGCAACTATCAAAGCTCAGGAATTAGCCCCTGAAATGGCAATCGACGGTGAATTGCAGTTTGACGCTGCAGTATCCCCTGTTGTTGCAGCAACTAAGTGCAAGGGATCAAAGGTAGCAGGTCAGGCAAACACATTCATCTTCCCTAACATCGAATCAGGTAACATCGGATACAAGATCGCTCAGAGATTAGGCGGATATGCAGCATACGGACCTGTTCTTCAGGGACTGAATGCTCCTATTAATGACTTAAGCCGTGGATGCGATGCTGACGAAGTATTTAAGATGGCTTTAATCACAGCAGGACTTGCATAAAACTCAATAATAAGAGAATACTTAACGGAGCAGCCTCAGGTTGCTCTGTTTTTTTGACCTTACTCCCAGCTGAAAAAACAGATAATATAGACATATTTGAGGAAAAAACTATAGACTAATGACTGGGATAGTTATATAATAGGCGTTAATTTATTTTGCCGGAAGGCATATTATAATACAAACAGGAGGTATTATTTAATGGATCAGGGATTTCAGAAGACAGCAATGAGAGTTTCTTATATAAGCATAGTAACTAATGTTCTGCTATCCGCCTTTAAGCTTGTGGCAGGTATTGTTGCCCATTCCGGTGCAATGATCAGTGACGCTGTTCATTCCGCATCTGATGTCTTCAGCACATTCATCGTAATGATTGGAATAAAAATAGCCGGAAAGGATTCTGATAAGGAGCATCCTTACGGACATGAAAGAATGGAATGCGTTGCAGCGGTTATTCTTGCAACGATTCTGTGCATTACAGGTCTTGGTATCGGACGCACTGCTATAATTGCTATAAAATCAGGAAGCTACGGTTCTGCAGCGGTTCCGGGTCTTCTTGCTGCAATTGCGGCGGTATCATCAATAATCATAAAAGAAGGAATGTTCTGGCTGACCAGATACTATGCCAGAAAAATAGACTCAAGTGCCCTTATGGCAGACGCATGGCATCATCGCAGCGACGCTTTATCATCTGTGGGAGCTTTGATAGGAATTCTGTTTGCGAGAAACGGATATCCTGTTATGGATGCGGTGGCTTCGCTGGTAATCTGTCTGTTTATCGTAAAGGCATCATATGACATCTTTAAAGATGCAATTGATAAAATGGTTGATAAGGCTTGCCCTCCGGAAACAGAGGAAAGCATGAGAAAACTGGTTTTGACCCATGAAGGTGTTATGGGAATAGACCTGATGCGCACCCGTGTGTTTGGAAATAAGATTTATGTTGAAATCGAAATCAGTGCTGACGGAGAGAAAACACTGAATGAAACTCATGACATCGCTGAAGAGGTACATGACAGTATTGAAAGAGAGTTTCCGAAGGTTAAACATATTACGGTACATGTCAATCCGTGGAGCGAGTAACCCTACCTTTGCATAGACCCGGAAAATATGTTACAATATGTCAAAACAAACAGAAAGAGAACGTATTATGATTAAGAAAGCACTAGCAATTTTATTAACTTTGACATTAGTATTCACGGCCTTTGGCTGTGGCAAAAAGGAAGAGGCCCAGGAGGTCAGACCTAAGCCTGTGATTTATTACAATCCGCTGACCGGTAAGGGCGGATACAAGAAAGAGGACCTGAATAAGCGTCCTATAGCTGTTGTTGTAGAAAACTCCCCTGAGGCAAGACCGCAATGGGGTATATCAACACCGGATATTATAGTAGAAGGAGAGGTTGAGGGCGGAATAACTCGCATGCTGTGGTTGTATGGAAATGCAAACCGTTTACCGGAAAAGGTTGGACCGACCCGTTCTGCACGACCTTCCTTTGTAAAATTCAGTAAGTTCTTTGATGCAGTATATATTCACTGGGGAGGAAGTCATAGCAAGGACGGTTATACGGGAGGCTATGAAACCATCGCAATTGAAGGTGTGGATGATCTGGACGGAATGGCTGGAGGAGCACTGTTCACAAGGGACACGACGAGAAATGTTTCATCAGAGCACACGGGAGTGGTTTTAGGCGACAAACTCAACGAAGTGTTAAAATCCTCAGAAATAAGAACCAAGGTGGACAAGGATTCTGTCACAAAGCTTCCTTTCCGGAAAAAAGCAAAAAAAATCAGCGACAACAAAGCCGATAAGGTAAGAGTAACATTCTCAAGCTCTACAGACACAAGAAAGTTCAAGTATAATTCGGAAGACAAAAAGTATCACACAGGAGACTGGGAGAAGGATGTTAAGTTTGATAACCTGCTGATTCTCAAGAGCGACACTACCTATATCACTACGACATACAAAGACGGTTATGTCACTTATCTGAACTATGCACTGGATGGCGGAACTGCCTATTATGCTTCCAAAGGATACATAAGAAAAATCAAATGGGTTAATGAGGATGGAAAAATCAAACTTACAACTCAGAAGGGCAATGCCATAAAGCTGAATCCGGGAAAAACATATATCGGACTTGTATCATCCAATCATAGCGGTTCGGTAAAGTATTCGGAAGTGAAGACTGAGACGACCACAGAAACAGAAACGAAAACAGAATAAATGATTATAATCAAAGAGCCTGACCTGGATAAGTCGGGCTCTTTAATTAGGTTTTTATTTATAAGAAAGATTTATTCCACAAATTCAGAAGCTTTGTATACCTTTCTTTCCAGAGAACCGTCCTGTCTGTGACCACCTTCTCTGTTAAGCTTTTGAATTGCTCTTATTTTTAGAGGTAATGAGAACAGATTGATAAAGCCTGTTGCATCGCTCTGAGTGTAAACCTCATCTTTGCTGAATGTTGCAAATTCTTCACTGTAAAGCGAGTAGTCGGACTTACTTGCTACTGCAATGGCATTTCCTTTGTAAAGCTTCATCTTTACAGTTCCTGTAACGAATTCCTGAGTGCTGTCTACGAAAGCATTGATGGCACTCATAAGAGGAGTGAACCACAGACCGTCGTAGCAAAGCTGTGCAAACTTCTGTGAAACGATATTCTTATACTGCATAGTGTCTCTGTCAAGAATGAGTTTTTCCAGAGCCATATGAGCATTATACAGAATGGTTCCGCCAGGCGTTTCGTATACACCACGAGATTTCATACCGACAAGTCTGTTCTCAATAATATCGATTGTACCGATAGCATTGGCGGAACCAAGAGCATTAAGCTTTTTCAGAAGCTGGACGGGACCCATTTTTTCACCGTCAATAGCTACAGGAATTCCCTGCTCAAAATCTATATCTACAAAAGTCACCTCATCAGGAGCCTGTTCTATAGGCATGGAAAGAACGTGAATATCATCATTATGGATGTTCCATGGACTTTCAAGGTTTCCGCCTTCGTGGGAAATATGCCAGATGTTTTCGTCTCTTGAGTAGATTTTCTCTGTCGTCTGTGCGATAGGTATATTATGTGCCTTGGAATACTCGATCAGTTCTTCTCTGGATTTGAAGGTCCATTTATCATCTCTCCATGGAGCGATAATTTTGATGGACGGATCCAGTGCCTTAATTGAAGTTTCGAATCTTACCTGATCGTTACCCTTACCTGTGCATCCGTGACAGATATAGTATGCGCCTTCCTGCTGGGCGATTTCTACAAGCTTCTTTGCCATAAGCGGTCTTGCCATTGAAGTACCGAGCATATAGGAGTTTTCATAAATAGCACCTGCTTTTAATGTAGGCCAGATATAATCTGTGATGAACTCTTCCTTGATATCAAGAATATAGGATTTTGCAGCGCCGGTAGCAATTGCTTTTTTGTCTATAGCGTCAAAATCCTCATTCTGCCCTGCGTCGCAGCACACTGCAATTACATCAAAACAATAATTCTCTTTCAGCCATGGAATTACAACTGAGGTATCCAGGCCGCCTGAATAGGCTAGTACAACTTTCTCGTTCATTTTTATTACCTCTTTCTAATATTTATTCAGCATAGGATGATTATATACAACTGCGAATAAAAATGCAACCCATTTTACGAAAAAATGTGAAAATAACATAAATAATTTTTAAATATTTATGTAGTTTTATGAAATATCAATAAAAACCCGGTTAGAACAAACATTTAATATACATTGATTTAATATCGGAACCTCCATTGATTTTGAAAAATGTTTTATAAAAAAGAAAAATGGGAATAATGTCCCTGCTGTGATATAATCATGAAAGTACTACTAGAAGGGAGTTTTTTGTTATGGAACAGGTAATTCAGATTCTGACCAATCTGGGTGCGGCAGCAGGAGGAAAGCTGATCCTGGCACTACTGGTATTTATAATAGGAAAAATAGTCATTAAAAAGCTGATGAAGTTTGCTGAAAAAAGCCGGGTTCTGGCTAAGGTCGAGGCGACAGTGAGAACCTTTACCTTAAGTTTCGTTAAAATTGGCTTATGGGTTATTCTGATAATCTCCATTATCTCAATTCTTGGGGTACCTATGGCATCAGTAGTTGCTGTACTGGCATCTGCAGGTGTTGCTGTCGGGCTCGCACTTCAGGGAGCTTTGTCAAATGTTGCCGGCGGAATCATGCTGATGATATTCAAGCCTTTTCGGGTTGGAGACTATGTAGATGCGGCCGGAGTACAGGGTACCGTAACAGAGGTTACAATCGTGTATACTGTTCTGCTTACTGTGGACAATAAAAAAGTCACCATACCTAACGGAAGTCTGATGAACGCCAATGTAATCAACTATTCCTCAGAGGCCACAAGACGTGTGGATTTGAGTTTCTCCTGTCGTAAGGATGAGGATCCGGTGAAAGTTCAGAACCTGATTCTTCAGACTATGAAAGAAAATAAAATGGTACTTCTGGAGCCGGCGCCATTTGCGCGTGTAAACGGCGGGAACGGCGAAGCTATGAGCTTTGATGCACGTGTATGGGTAAACAACGCCGACTATTGGGATGTATACTATGATCTGACTCAGGCCATTCTGGAAAGATTCAGAGAAGAAGGAATACAAGCTCCGGCAGTACGGGTAATTACCGAAAAGGTTTCGGAAAAGGCATAAGTATGGAACTGTTAATCGCATTCGGTGTTTTTCTCGTGGCTATGATTGCCGCGATAATAAAAGGATTTTCCATGGTAATCGCTTTGGTAATCGGCCTTGTTGCTTTTCTGACGGTTGGTAGAATTAAAGGCTTCTCGTTGAAGGAACTGGCGAGTATGAGTCTGGGAAGCATAAAGGATTCGGTCGTGGTAATAGAAGTGATGCTGATTATCGGATTCATTACTGCAGTTTGGCGTGTATCGGGAACCATTACGATTTTCGTTTATTACGGAATGAAGGTCATTATGCCGCCGCTGTTTCTGATTATAACCTTTGGACTTTGCTGTCTTCTCAGTTATGCTCTGGGAACCTCTTTTGGCGTTGCAGGTACGGTGGGCGTTATCTTTATGACCCTGGCACGCAGTGGTGGTGTTGATCCTGTTATTACGGCCGGAGTTATAATGTCAGGAATATACTTTGGAGACAGAGGTTCCCCGGTATCCTCCAGCGCTAACATGGTTGCAGGAGTTACGGGAACAAAGATATATGACAACGTGAAGTTGATGATGAAGACAGCGTTGCTTCCACTGGCTGTTTCTACAGTCATATATTCAGTCCTTTCTGTGATGAATCCAATAAGCCACGTTGACGAGAATCTGATCCGTCAGTTTGAAGATTCCTTCGATATATCTCTATGGGCTTTTCTTCCGGCCGTTTTTATGCTGCTGCTGCCTTTATTGAAGGTAGGAATTATCAAAGCCATGTTTGCCAGCATAATAAGTGGGGTAATGGTTGCGTGGCTTGTGCAGGGAGTTTCCCTTCCTGAGGTTATGAAAATCTGTGTGCTGGGCTACAATGCGGAGGGAGACCGGCTGGCAGCAATTCTAAACGGCGGGGGGCTGATTTCTATGATAGAGATTGCGGTGATTCTCCTGATATCCAGTGCTTATTCGGGAATATTTAACGGAACAAATATGCTGGACAGCCTTCAGAACAAAATAGGTGACGCCTGTGGCAGAAGGGGAAGATTCCCGGTAATGATTTTCATGAGCATTATTTCCGCCATGGTATTTTGCAATCAGACAATTGCCACTCTTATCTGCTCTGATCTGATGAAAAAGCCTTATCTTGACAGAGGTGGTTCCAAGGAAGAACTTGCAATGGATATGGAAAACTCGGTAATTCTGATCGCCTGCATGATTCCATGGTGTATCGGATGCAGCGTTCCCCTTTCCTTCCTTGGAGTGGGATACGGTGCGGTGCCGCTGGCAGTCTACATGTATCTGGTCCCTGTATGTTATATCTTCACCAAGAAGAAATGGTTTGCTACATAAATTGGATGGGATTAACGAGAAAAAAGAGGGATGATTTTATGTATTTGCACAGAAAGTTTGTTAAACTATTGACAGACCGCACAAAAAGGTCTATATTAAGAAGATGGTGAAGCGTTTTTGGGGGAAAAGAGTCGTTCCCTATGCGGTAAACTCTTCACTGTGCAATTATCATATTATACATAAGGAGGAAGAAAGATGTTTAAAAAGTTTACCAATGGCTGCGTTAGAGTAGTAAATCGTTGGTTACCTGACCCATTCCTATTCGCTATTATTCTTACAATTGTAGTATTCATCGCTGCAATGATCGGTACAAGCCAGTCACCTATGCAGATGGTTGTTTCCTGGGGTGCTGATACAGGCTTCTGGGGATTGCTTGCATTTGCAATGCAGATGGCTCTGGTACTTGTTTTAGGTTCTGCAATGGCTTCAGCTAAGGTTTGCAAGAAGGCTCTAGGTGCAATCGCTTCAACAGCTACTGACAGAAAAAAGGCTATCATCATCGTAACATTCGTATCAACTGTTTGCTGCTGGTTAAACTGGGGCTTCGGTCTGGTTGCCGGTGCATTACTTGCTAAGGAAGTTGCTAAGAGAGTAAGAGACGTTGACTATCCACTGCTGATTGCTGCCGCATATTCCGGTTTCGTAATCTGGCATGCTGGATTCTCAGGATCCATCCCGCTAACAATTAACGGAGGATATGAAATTCCTGACGTTGGCGTATTCCAGGCTCCTACTTCCGAAACACTATTCCACCCAGCTAACTTAGTAATGGTTCTGATTGTTCTTATTGCAATGCCATTCATCAACGCTGCAATGCAGCCTGATGTAGACCATGCAATCCTTGTAGATCCTGCTCTTATCGCTGATGAAGAAGAAAAGGTATACAAGATTGAAGTTCCTGCAGAAAAGATCGAGCACAGCAAGATTCTTTGGGCTATCACTCTGGTTCTTGGATTTGCTTACATCGTATGGCACTTTGTAACAAACGGATTTACATTAGGACTTAACATCGTTAACATGATCTTCTTATTCTTAGGAATTCTGTTACACGGTGACTTACGTAAATACGTAGATGCAATCGCAGACGCTGCAGGTGGAGCTGCCGGAATCTTATTACAGTTCCCATTCTACGCTGGTATCATGGGATTAATGGTTGCTAAGAACGCTGATGGCGTTTGTCTTGCAGGCATTATCTCAAACTTCTTCGTAAATATTTCAACAGACGTTACATTCCCTGTATGGACATTCTTATCCGCAGGTATCGTAAACTTCTTCGTTCCATCCGGTGGTGGACAGTGGGCTGTTCAGGGTCCTATCGTAATGCCGGCTGCTGAAGCATTAGGCATCGAACCAGGACGTGCTGCAATGGCTATCGCTTGGGGTGACCAGTGGACTAACATGATTCAGCCATTCTGGGCATTACCTGCATTAGGTATCGCCGGATTATCAGCAAGAGACGTTATGGGTTACCTTGTAATCATCCTGTTATTCACTGGATTAGTTGGTATCCTTGGATTCCTTGCTTGGGGTATGTTATTCTAAGTCATACATACGGAAACGAATCGATACATATAAAGAGCAGCTTGCAAGCTGCTCTTTTTCATTGTAACATTGTTAGAGACCTATTGACATCTAAGGATAAAGCAGTATACTTATATTGTTACAAGAATTGTTTCAGGGCGAGGTGAAAGTCCTCACCGGCGGTAATCAGATTTGTCTGCGAGTCCGCGAGCCGAAAGGCTGAACCGGTTAGATTCCGGTACCGACGGTATAGTCCGGATGAAAGAAACGATACTCATCAGGTTTTTTTGAGTTGACTGAATGCCCTTCGGATATAATTCGGAGGGCATTATTATTATGCAGGTAATCTGCCACTCTTCATTTTGGAACAATCCTGTAATAGTCGATTAACATATATGGAGGAGATTACAATGACAAATCAACAGAACAAAACACAGAAACTGGCCAAAATGGCTATGCTTGCGGCAATATCACTGGTACTGGTATTGCTTATACACTTTCCGATTATTCCTTCAGCAGCTTTCCTGGAATATGATCCTGCAGACATTCCTATCTTCATAGGAACCTTTGCTTTCGGACCTGCTGCCGGTGTAATCCTTACAGTAGTGGTTTCCGTTATTCAGGGAACAACTGTAAGTGCAGGAGGTCAGATATGGGGAATTATCATGCATATTATTGCTACAGGCTCATTTGCAGTTGCAGCAGGTAATATCTACAAGTACAACAAAACCAAAAAGGGTGCAATCATAGCCCTACTGGTAGGTGTCATCGTTATGACAGTTGTAATGTGCGGCTGCAATCTGATTATCACACCGATTTATACAGGTATGCCAAGAGAAGCTGTAATGGCTATGATTCCGACTGCAATTCTCCCTTTCAACCTTATTAAAGCAGGTATTAACGCAGTAGTAACTTTTATACTGTATAAGAGAATTTCCAAGTTCCTGCACAAGTAATCTGTCAGGACAGAAGCTTATTTCGTACGAGGCTCTGTAAACAGGATGAAATGATTACGCCTGGTTTCCAGGAAACCGGCCTTCCGGAGCTTTGACAGTTCTACAGACATGGCCGCACGATCCACACAGAGGTAATCGGCAAGCTGTTGCCTGTTGAAAGGGATGTCAAACTCCAGACTACCCTGACGCATGGCTTCGGATGACAGGTATGACATAAGCTTTTCTCCTGTGGAACGTTTACTCATATGGGTGATTTTATCGTTGAAGAGGAGTATCTTGCCGGAGAGAACTTCAACCAGATTCTGAATAAGCTTATTGTGATGCTGGCAAGCTGAAGGACAGATTGTCAGCATTTTCTTCAGATTCAAAAGAAGGTATTCGCAGTCCTGACTGGCAACTGCACTAATGTTTAGAACCGCATCAGGTAAAACAGCAAAGGGTTCCGCAAAGAAATCCCCGGCATCTACTTTAGTCATAATATTGCGATGACCCCACAGATCCTCCTGGACTATCAGGACAGAACCGGAAAGAATCAGACCCATACTATCTGTCTTGTCTCCGGAACGCAGGATGTATTCATCCTTAGAAGCTTTTGCCGGCTTTGCTCCGACGCAATTTAAGGCTGAGAGTATTTCCTCATCAGACATCTGACGGAAGAAAGCTGTTTTTCTCAGTACAGGTAAATATTTCATCAAAACTTTTCTCCTTTTGTTTGATTTCAAACAGATTAATTTACGTTAGTGTACTACAATAAGCCCATAAAAACAACATAACATATCCAAGAGAGGAGATAGATTTATGCTTAGAAGAATTATTAAGATTAATGAAGATAAGTGCAATGGCTGCGGTCTTTGTGCAACTGCCTGTCACGAAGGTGCCATTGGAATGGTGGACGGAAAAGCAAAGCTGCTGAGAGACGACTTTTGCGACGGACTGGGAGATTGTCTGCCGGCATGTCCTACAGGAGCAATAACCTTTGAAGAAAGAGAAGCGGCCGCTTACGATGAAGTGGCGGTCAAAGTTCACATGGCGGCTCAAGGACATATTCACTTAGAAGGAGGATGTCCCGGTTCCAGAATGGCTACCTTAAATAGAGCAGCAGAAGAGTCAAGGGGCTGTGATAATGCAGGAAACAGTCAGAAAACAGACTCTTTACCTGTTTCGCAGCTTAAGCAGTGGCCGGTTCAGATTAAGCTGGCACCCGTAAATGCACCATATTTTGACGGAGCAAAGCTATTAATTGCCGCAGACTGTACACCTTTTGCATTTGCAGGCTTCCATGAAAAGTTTATCAGAGACCATATCACTCTGGTGGGCTGTCCAAAGCTTGATGATGTGGACTACTCCGAAAAGCTGACTGAAATAATCAGAAACAATGATATTCAGAGTGTGCACATTGTCCGCATGGAAGTCCCTTGCTGTGGTGGCCTGGAAAATGCGGTAAAGAAAGCATTGATGGACAGCGGCAAGTTTATTCCATGGCAGGTATCCGTAATTTCCATTGACGGGAATATAAAATAATTTATTGACACGATAGGTTCCTTGTGGTAACATTACTTAGGTTATGCAGAAGACAATTTTATATTAATAAAGGAGCCGAAAAAATGACAACTTTACTGAAGAACGCCACAGTATTCATTAACGATACTTTTGAAAAAAAAGATTTGTTTTTACACAGCGGTAAAGTTTTTGTTGACTCTGAAAATGCAGGCGATATCAGTGTCTCTACTGTTATTGACTGCAGTGGTAAAATAATTATTCCGGGTTTTACAGATGTACATGTACATTTACGTGAACCCGGTTTTTTTTATAAAGAGACCATAGCAACAGGAACTGCGGCAGCTGCAAAAGGTGGATATACCTGCGTATGTCCCATGCCTAATCTGAATCCGGTACCTTCCACTTTAGAAAAGCTGAAGGTACAGCTGGATATTATAGAAAGAGATGCAGTAGTAAAGACTATTCCTTACGGAACTATAACCGAAGGCCAGAATGGACGCAGCAAGCTGTCCGACATGGAGGATATGGCACCCTATGTGTGTGGTTTCTCCGATGATGGCAAGGGGGTTCAGACAGGAGAGCTTATGGAAGAGGCCATGCTGAAGGCCAGGTCTCTGAACAAGCTTATAGTTGCCCACTGCGAAGACGAATCTCTGCTGTTTAAGGGCTATATCCACGACGGCGAATATGCTAAGGCTCACGGACACAGAGGTATCTGCTCTGAAAGCGAATGGAAACAGGTAGAAAGAGACATAGCCCTTGCGGAAAAGACAGGCTGCGGTTATCATATCTGTCATATTTCCACCAAAGAAACGGTTGACCTTGTGAGAAAGGCTAAGGCAAGAGGAGTGGATGTAACATGTGAGACAGGACCACATTATCTGGTTCTGTGTGACGAGGATCTTAAAGAGGAAGGAAGATTCAAAATGAATCCTCCACTAAGAAGTCGTGAGGATATGGAAGCTTTGATAGAAGGAATAGTGGATGGCACCATCGATATGATTGCAACAGATCACGCACCTCACAGTGAGGATGAGAAATCAAAAGGTCTGGAAAAGAGTGCCTTTGGTATCGTTGGGCTGGAAACATCCTTCCCGATTCTGTACACATGTCTGGTTGAAAAAGGAATAATTTCCCTGGAAAAGCTTGTAGAAATAATGTCGGTCAATCCGAGAAAACGCTTCGGTTTTCCGGGAGGGGTTATTGCAGACGGACAGCCGGCAGATCTGACGATCATAGATTTG
>JAQXLM010000131.1 GCA_029012125.1 Eubacteriaceae bacterium
TGGACTTGTAGTATGCCATTCCTGCGGAAGCTCCCTTGTATATCAGTCAGCCAACAACGGCTTCCAGTGCCACTCTTATGCAAAAGGTTCCTGCTCCGTATCACACTTTATATCTGCAAAGAAATTGGAAGAGGCTGTTCTTTCCGGAATATCTCTGATAAATATCGACGAAACATTTATTAGGGAAAATACAAAGGCAAATGTGCCTAAGGATGATAAGCTGGAGCTTCAGCTTGAAAAGTTAAATCATATGCTGGAAAGATGCAAGGCTGCCTACGCTGAAGGGGTAGATTCTCTTGAAGAATATAAGAATAATAAAGAGCGTATCACAAGGGAAATTGATGGTATTAATTCAAGGATAGAAGAGAGAAAAAAAGAGGTGAAATATGCCTCTGTTGATGAGGTTCGGTCAGAATTTAACGGATTATTGGACCTTTTACGTTCAGATGCAGATGTAAATGTTAAGCATGACGCATTTGAAGGCATAGTCGAAAAGGCAGTATTTTCAAAGGGTACAGCCGATGAAACAGGCTTAGAACTATTCCTTCGCCTGTGACTATACGCAAATGCAGTACGGAGGTCCTGATGGCGAGATTGGTGCGACTTTGCGTTATCTCTCTCAGAGATACAGCATGCCGTATAAGCAGGTGGCCGGCGTCCTCACCGATATTGGTACAGAGGAAATGGCTCATTTCGAAATGGTTGCCGCAATAGTTCATCAGTTAACAAGAAATATGACAATCGAGCAGATTAAAGATGCGGGATTCGAAGACTATTTTGTCGATCATACTGCCGGGGTGTATGCACAGGCGGCAGCAGGATTTCCTTTCGATGCTTTGTGCTTTGCCTCCAAGGGCGATCCTATCACCGATCTTTCTGAAGACATGGCAGCTGAGCAGAAGGCACGAACAACATATGATAATATCCTCAGATTAGTTGACGACCCTGATGTAATTGATCCTATCAGATTCCTCCGTCAACGTGAAATCGTCCATTATCAAAGATTCGGCGAAGCTCTGCGCATCGTCCAGGATAACCTGAACTCAAAGAATTTCTACGCAATCAATCCGGGATTTGATATGAAATAGCACTAAAATACGGGGGTCTTCATCAAACCCCCGTCCAAATCCTTTATTCTTCTGTCTTTTCTTCTTCCACTATTACTGTTTCGGCTTCGTCAACTGTTTCCTCAACTATTTCTTCAACTGTTTCCTCACTGCATTCGTCACATTGACAGTCCTCACTGCATTCGGAACCCAGGTCAACCTGTACTCCGTTTTCCTCTCCGATTGCCTTAATCTCCTCAATTTCTTCTTCTGTCAAAGCCTCCAGAGGGATATCAATTGAATCTTCCTCATCATCTTTTTCATTTTTAAAGAAAATGTAAAGAGCTGCAGCAATAGCACCGCCTACAAGAGGTCCAAGGATAAATACCCAAACCTGTATAATGGCTGAAGTATCACTTAATGCCTGTACCAGCGCAGGTCCGATTGATCTTGCAGGGTTTACTGAAGTTCCCGTAAACGGAACTCCAAAAAGATGAACCAGTGCATAAGCTCCACCGATAACAACTCCGGCAATGCTCTTATGCTCTGCCTTGTCTGTTACCATCAACACAACAAGCACGAATACGAAGGTCAGAATGATTTCCATAATCAGAGCCGGTAAAAGTGAAATTCCAAAGGTGCTCATACTGCCATATCCATTGGAAGCAAGTGACGCTGTTCCTCCAAGGAAAAATGCAAGAAGTAATGCTCCTACAGTACCACCCAGAATCTGAGCGATTACGTATCCGGCAAAATCCTTACCGGTCATTCTCTTTGTAATCAGAAAGCTCAGTGAAACAGCAGGGTTTACATGGGCTCCGGAAACATCTCCCAGTGCATACATGACAGCTGTAAGAGCAAGTCCGAAAGCTACAGCAATAAGTAATGTGGTAAATGCAACAGGTAACATGCCCATAGCACTAATCAATGTATTAGCTGCAACAGCACTTCCACATCCTAACAGAACCAGAACAGCGGTTCCGATAAATTCCGCAACATATTTTCTCATCTGATAATTCCTCCTTTTTCTTGTGCGAAAATACTTATATATTCTAACACGGTTATGTGAATTTTTAGTAAAAGTCCGGTGAAATCTATTCCTGTTTGGCACTAAAGCCGATAATATCTTTGATTACCTCGCCGCCGATAATCAGTCCGGCTACAGAAGGCACAAAACTAATGCTTCCTGGCGTTCTTACTCCTGTCTTCACAGGCTCCTCTCGGGAATACAAAACTTTTACATCCTTTATCCCCCGGTTACGCAGTTCCTTTCTGACAACCTTGGCCAAAGGACATACACTGGTTTTGCTTATATCTGCGATTTCAAATCTTGTAGGATCCATCTTGTTTCCCGTTCCCATAGACGAAATAACAGGCACTTTTGCTTCCTTTGCCTTTGTGATAATATCCAGTTTTGCGGAAACAGTATCGATAGCATCCACCACATAGTCATATCCGCTGAAATCAAAGTCATCTCCCGGCAGATAAAACAGTTTCATGGCTTTTGTCCTGCACTTAGGGTTAATCATGTTTATTCTCTTTGCCATAGCGTCAACCTTTGGCATATCGATAGTATCAACAGTAGCTATTATCTGACGGTTAATATTGCTCTCCGCAACTACATCTCCGTCAACCAGATGGATTTCTCCAACGCCGGCTCTTGCCAGAGCTTCACAAACAAAACCTCCAACGCCACCTACACCGAATATGAGTACTCTGGCCTTTGATAGCTTTGATACTCCTTCTTCACCAATCAGCATTTCAGTTCTTTCTAAAAAACTCATTTTCTCAATTCTCCAACAATTCTGTAGACAGTATCTGATCCGTAGCCCTTTGAATGCAGCCTTCTTGCCACACGAGCCACCAGCTTCTCCGAATAGGGCGGTTCTTCACCTGCAAGCCTTATTACCTTTTCTGCTTCTTTCATGGCTAAAGCTTTTTCATCCAGGCTGAATTCCTCTTCCCCATAGACATCCTCTATAATACACGTGTCCACACCTTTTTCCTCAAGCTCCCTGAATACAAGTGCTGTCCCCTTTCCTTTCCCGAAGGCGTAGCGAAAATACTGCCTGCAATATTCTTCATCATTCAGATATCCGTACTCCGTGAAATCTGCAACCAGCTGTCCGATTTCTTCCCCATCAAAGCCCTTATCCAGGAGGTACTCTTTCATTTCCTTAACGGTTCTGCTTCTGGATGCAAGCCTTTTCAACGCCGTATCATATATGTTCATATTTCAAGCTCCCTAATCATAAAATCTCGTTTTTCCCCTTTCCGGCAAAGGACGCATTCTACATTCTCCTTTAGCTGAATCTGCGTAAAGAAGAATAACTCACCATCTATGTCCACTTCTTCCCTTAACCTTCCATCAAAGTCCACAAGGGATGGTATGTCCCCAAAAAGTCCGCTGCCCAGACATTTGCCTAAAGCCTCTCTTCGTGACCACAGGTGGTAGAAGCCCTCCTGACCGTGGGTTTCAACATACATAAGTTCTTCCTGATTAAAGAATCGTTTGGTAATTCTTTGCCAGTCCACAGGCTTTTTTACCTGCACATCCAGTCCGCAGGGATTGCTGCTGTACACACACACCCATATTCCTTCGCTGTGAGACAGCGAAAACTCCATATCAATGTCTGTAAAATAGGGCTTACCTTTTTCAGTTCGTTCAATATGTGCTTCTACCGGAAAATCCGTGTCCATTACGTCCATATTCTCTCGATAATAGGCTTCGGCTCCCAGCCTGATTAAAGGATATCCACTCTCTCCGTGGCCGAATTCTCCAAAAAAACAATATAGTATATCCACCCTTTACTCTCCTAAATAAAAAGCGTGATGCTGCAATTTAACATCACGCCTGATAACTATTCCTTATCTGTTAATCCCAGTCTGTCGATTACAATTTCGTATCCACCTGCTCCGTAAACCAGGCACTTATTGATTCTGCTTATGGTCGCAGTGGATGCC
>JAQXLM010000132.1 GCA_029012125.1 Eubacteriaceae bacterium
CATATGGACTTTGTGGGCTTTGACGCCGCTGTCGTGAAGCATTTCTCCTACCTGCTCGATTGAAAACTCAAGGTTTTCCGGATTTTTCTCCAGCTTGTGGTTCTCCACCTTGTCTCGGACACACTCGTTTAAAAGCCTCACTACCTCGAAGGAGCATGCTTCCTCCAGGGACTCGGCTACAACATTCTGAAATTCTTCCCGCTGTCTAGGTGCGCTCATTGGTATGTTTTCCAGACCGAAAACTTCCTGCAGCACTTCCTGGTATACGTTTGCCGGTTTTTTCGTGTAAAAAAGCGCATTGTAGATGTTGGATGTTCTGTCATCAAAGGCCGGAAACATGAATCCCAGCTCCGGTGCCGCTGCTATCTGGCCTGTAAAGCCTACATGAAATTCTCCGTCTTCGCCGCTGTACTGTAGATTTTGCTTGGATGGCTTCACCGGGCATATGCAGCACAGGAAGTACTTGAAAACCTCGCTGCCTCCGTCGGCCATGTCCTCCAGATTGGAATCGCGATAGGCGATATCGTAGGAGTCGTGTGCCATCAGTATAAGGAAGTTGTCTTCATCAAAGCTTACATTGGGTATAAGCTTCTCTACCAGCTTTTCTCTTGCCTGACTGTCTCTAAGGTCTGAGTCCTTCAACTGCATCAAAAGCTGATGTTCTTCGCTGCTTTCTACCTGCTCTGTCGTGAAAGGAATATCGATCAGGTTTCTTCCAATAGCTCCTGATGTTGCCTTTTTCAGAAGGGACAGATATATGTCCACTTCGGCGGGGTCCATAACTCCCAGTGATGTATCAAAGGACGAGATTATGTCTTTGTTGCTGTTTATATAGTAGCCGTAAATCGTGCTTACGGCGTTGTAGTCATTTTTCCAGCGTCTTCTGATTTCCGCTATTTCGTTTTTTATCATTATGTGTTTATATCTCCTGTTTTCTGTTTGTGAGTTCTCCCTGCAGGGCCGGATGCCAGGCTGAGATACTCTCTTAGAATTTTTCGCAGTGTACTTTGCTCATATCCAAGTCTTCCATTGTTCTTGGCGCCGGATGGCTTGCAGGTACACCTATGGACAGGATTGCCTCAAGTTTAAAATTCTCAGGGAATCCCATCAGATTTCTTACGAAACTTTCTGTATCCTCACCGTTCTCTGCTTCTCTGCCTCTGCCCTGAATCCAGCAGCTTCCCAGTCCCAGGCTGTCAGCCATCAGGTGCATATTGGTTATTGCAACTGAGCAATCTTCCACCCAGGTATCTGCCTTTTCTGAGTCTCCTACGACTACAATTGCGGCAGCCGCTCCTTCCAGCATCTTTGCTGCACCCTGACGACACTTTGCAAGTTCCGTAAGCATTTTCTTATCTCTAACAACAATCAGTTCCTGAGGGCATCTTCCCTTACCTGACGGTCCTAGAAGACCGGCCTGCAGAATTGCACTCATCTGCGCCTCAGTTATCTCATCATCTGTATATTTTCTTACGCTTCTCCGAGCGCGCATAATGTCTAATAGGTTCATTTCATTTCCTCTCTTTCTATCACGTCTTTACTATTATACCCTATCATGCTACGGAAATGAAGTCTAAAAGTGAAAGGTAGTGGTCTTAGGTGCCGAGGCGCCTGGGATACCTAGGGTGCCAGGTCGCCTTGCACGGCGCGTAACGCCTCAAACATGCATATTATTGATAGAATGCGGCAATCCTTATCTGTTCGAAATCTGCCATCATGTTGCTGAGAACAAAAAAATGCCGCAAACACATTGATAATTCAAGCGATGCGGCGTTACCACCCTGCTCGGAAAGCAATCCGCAGAAAACGTGATGCTCAGTCCTTGCCGGAAGGTAGCAGTCTTTTTATCATCCTGCCGTAGTAGGTAAAGAAAGATGCCTTTTCAGCATCGGCGTCAGAAACCAGGTCATACTCGCTCACCTTCTCGTCACCTACATATACGGCAGCTGTGCCAATCTTTGTTCCCTTTGATAGGGGCAGCTTGATGCTGTCGTCGACAGTCACCTCACATTTTGCCTCCTTTGCATCCCCCTTGCTCAAAAAAGCGGTTATCCTTGATGTGGTAATTGCATTTACAAACTCAGGATTACCTTTTGCTAGCCTTACTTTTTTCATTTTCTGATTTTTTTCTGCAAGGGTTACAGATTCGTAGTTTGCAAAGCCGTAATTGAGAAGCTTGGCAACTTCTGCATTTCTGGTTTTGGACGTCTCCGCACCCAGTACAACGGCTATCAAAGTCGTTTCATCTCTGGTTGCTGATGCCGACAGGCAGTATCCTGCTTCGGCCGTGAATCCGGTTTTCAGGCCGTTGGCGCCTTGGTAGTGACGGATAAGCTTGTTGGTGTTGGTTAATCCGAATTCCTTTTCCTTTCCGGGTAGGCCTACGGTGATGGTTTTTTGCCAGGTGTTAAACCATTTTTTTGGTTCCTCAAACTTGAGCAGGAGCTGCGACATCAGTGCTATATCATATGCGCTGGTATAATGATCTGCCACCGGAAGTCCGTTAGTATTGACAAAATTAGTATCACGCATTCCCAGCTCTTTGGCACGCTGATTCATTTTTTCGACGAAAACCTCTTCGCTGCCTGCTACATATTCGGCTACAGCCACACAGGCGTCATTAGCCGATACGATTGCGATTCCCTCCAGGAGTTCTTCCAGAGTGTGGGTTTCACCAACCTCCATATACATCTGACTTCCTCCCATGGATGCCGCTCTTTCGGAAATAGTAACATTGTCTGTCAGCTTTACCTTTCCGGCCTCCACTGCTTCCATTGTCAGAAGCATGGTCATCACCTTTGTAACAGATGCCGGAGGCAGTTCCTTGTGTTCATTTTCTTTGTAAATCACCTTTCCCGTTTCAGCATCCATTAACACGGCTGCCTTTACGGCCAGATTGAGATTCTGCTGTTCCGATTCTTCAGATAGAAGAGCTTTGTCATCATCACTGATTGTAAGGACTTCCGACTCCGATGCTTCCTTAGGAACATCCTTCTCAGGCTCTCCCCTAAGGACAACAGTGCTCAGAATGCCGAAAGAGATAATGGCTGCGCAGGTCAGACACAGAATACCTGCTACTTTCTTTTTTTTCACAAAAACATACCCCCTAGCTCTCATACATTATATGAACGCCTAGGGGGTAATATACTCACATATATTTATTATCAGTCGAACAATGGTGTTGAAAAATATCTTTCTGCTGTATCCGGAAGGACTGTCACAACAGTCTTTCCCTTGCCCAGAATTTTTGCCATTCTCATAGCGGCAGCAACGTTTGTGCCGCTGGAGATTCCGCACATCAGACCTTCCTTCTTGGCTAAGTCCTTAGCTGTCTGAAGGGCTTCCTCATCCGAGATGATTGCTATTTCCGAATAGATTTTCTTGTTAAGCACCGGTGGAATAACTCCGTCTCCGATACCCATCTGAATATGATTGCTTACTGTACCGCCTGCAAGAATTGCAGCGTTTTCAGGCTCAACTGCCCAGATAAGAATATCAGGATTTTGATTTCTCAAAGTCTCGCCGATGCCTGTAATAGTACCGCCTGTTCCGATGCCTGAGCAGAAGCCGTGAATCTCGTCGGCTACCTGTGCCAGGATTTCCAGACCGGTGTGGTGGCGATGGGCCATTGGATTTGCTTCGTTCTCAAACTGCTGGGGCACGAAAACTCTTGGATCTTCAGCTGCCATTTCAAGTGCAGTACGCATACATTCATCTATGGCCTTACCGATGTTGCCTTCATCATGAACCAGCTTAACCTCGGCACCGTAATGCTCTACCAGGTATCTTCTTTCCTTACTGACTGAGTCAGGCATGATGATAATGGTGCGGTAGCCCTTTACCGCTCCTACCAGTGCAAGACCTATACCCTGGTTTCCGCTTGTAGGTTCCACGATTATGGAATCTTTGTTGATTTTGCCGTCTCTTTCTGCCTGTTCTATCATGTTTAAGGCTGTTCTGGATTTAATAGAACCGCCTACATTCAAGCCTTCAAACTTTACGAGAATTCTTGCTGAGTCCTCATCTGTCATATTCTGCAGCTCAATAATAGGTGTGTTTCCCATAGCTTCTAGAATATTTTTGTAAATCATTGTTCAATTCACCTCTTACTATATTTTCTACTCTTTCTTTTTGGCTTTCTGCCGTTGGCAACACGATACTCGTTAATAGCTTCTGCTATAGTGGTGTAATCGCGCTCAAAAAGCTCAGCACAAAGCTGTTCCTTCAGAACCTCATGATCTACCGTCTCGTAGATTTTATCCTGAACGAACTTCTTGCTCTTCTGCTTGTATTTGTACATGCCGTTCAGCTCCTGAATATGGGCAAGCTCGCATCGCCACAGCATAGTCAGCTGTTTTTTCAGCTTGTTTCTGGGGTTTCTTTTCATCTCTCTCAGGATGTAGAAGTCGATGTGGTCCTCTCTCTCCTCTATAGATATTATTCCCCACCATTCCGGAACGTGTGTACTTACATTCGCCGCGTGACTTGAGCCTACTGCAACCACATTATAGTCAAAATGTGCATTGTAGTCCTTTACCTGACTTTCCAGTCTGGCATATGTATCGGCATCGCTCTTTATCTCTATACCCACAATCGAGTCTTTTAAAACCATCATAAAATCAGCTCGCGATTTTCCGATCTTTTTTTCCTCGATTATACGCACCTTTTCATATCTGCTCTCCAAAAACTGAAACAGGGGTTCGCGAATATCCTTATCGTACAGCATTTACAGACCCAGTATTTCCTTTATAAGAACAGGTTTTTCCACAGGTGAATTTCCAATGCGGAAGGCTTTTTTTGCTTCCTCTGCTCCGGTCGCCGCTTTCTGCTCATCGTTTCCGTAAACTACAGCGATTACCTCTCCCCGGGACACCTGATCACCCACCTTTTTCTTTACATAGATACCGGCGGATAAATCAACTGCGTCCTCTTTGCTCTGTCTTCCGGCACCGGTGTGCTGGGAGGCAAGGCCGATTCTTTCTGCTTTGATTTCTTCAACAAAACCATCAGCGTCTGCTGTAACCTCTGTGGAAATCTGTGCCTGTGGGAATAAGCTGTAGTCGTTAATAACCTCCGGGTTACCTCCCTGTGCTTTGATAAAAGCAGCCAGCTTCTCAAGTCCTCTTCCATCCTCCAGTGCGGCCTTTGCCATGGCCTGACCCTCTTCAGGTGAAGAAGCTTTGCCGCCCACAAAAATCATAACGCCGGCAAGTCGGATTGAAAGCTCTGTTATATCTTCAGGGCCATTGCCCTTTAGTGTTTCTATTGCTTCGATTACTTCCAGTGAGTTTCCGACGGCATTGCCCAAAGGCTGACTCATGTCGGTAATGACTGCAACGGTCTTTTTACCTGCGCTCTCGCCGATTTCGCACATCGTCTTTCCCAGTGCACATGCATCCTCAAAGGTTTTCATAAAAGCTCCGTCGCCGCATTTTACATCCAGAACGATGGCATCACTGCCCGCTGCCAGCTTTTTGCTCATAATACTGGAGGAAATCAGGCTCAGATTCTCTACAGTTCCTGTAACGTCTCTAAGCGCATATATCTTCTTATCGGCAGGTGTGATGTGGGCTGTCTGTCCGATTACGGATATGCCTATTGTGTTTACCTGTCCGAGAAACTCCTCAGGTTCAAGTGCGGTTCGAAAGCCCGGAATGGATTCCAGCTTGTCAACTGTTCCTCCTGTAAAGCCAAGGCCTCTTCCGCTCATCTTGGCAATTGGAATGCCGCAGGCAGCCGCAAGTGGTGCCACAACCAAAGTGGTCTTGTCACCTACGCCGCCTGTTGAGTGTTTATCGACTTTGATACCTTTGATGTCCGAAAGGTCGATAACGTCTCCGGAAACCCGCATTGCCTCTGCCAGCAGGAAGGTCTCTTCCTTATCCATTTTCTGAAAAAAGATAGCCATGAGAAGAGCAGATGCCTGGTAGTCGGGAATGGTTCCCTCTGTGTAGCCTTTGACGAAAAACTCGATTTCGTCCCTGGTCAGCTTTCCCCCGTCTCTTTTTTTGCAGATAATATCTATAATGTTCATAGTATTTCTCCCAGGAAGCTTTCGCCGATGGCTGTTGGTGCTACACCCAGATATTCGCAGATTGTGGCGCCTATGTCAGCAAAGCTCTTTCTTGTTCCCAGGTTTACCCCCTTCTTCACGTTTTTGCCCCAGACCAGGACAGGTACGTACTCTCTTGTGTGGTCCCAGCCTGAATGCACAGGATCGTTTCCGTGGTCTGCACAGATGAACAAAATGTCTTCGTCTTTCATTGCGTCCATGATTTCGGGCATGCGTGCATCAAAGTCCATAATGGCTTTTCCGTAGCCCTGTGGATCTCTTCTGTGGCCGTACTGAGAATCAAAGTCAACAAGGTTTGTAAAGATAAAGCCGCCAAAGTCCTGCTTCAAAGCTTCCACTGTCTTGTCAACGCCGTCCATGTTGCTGTCTGTGTGAACGGACTGGCTTACGCCCTGTCCGTTGAAAATATCGCTGATTTTGCCGATTGCGTAGGTTGTCTGCCCGCCGTCCTTTACGTTGTCCAGAAGTGTCTTTCCGCTAGGTGAAACTGCATAGTCCTTACGCTGCGAGGTTCTTACTCTCTTACCGTCTTCAATGATGTAAGGTCTTGCAATTACTCTTCCGCAGGCCCAGTCGCCTACCAGCATATCTCTCGCAATCTGACAGATTTCATAAAGTCTTTCAAGGGGAATAACTGCTGTATTTGCCGCAATCTGGAACACGCTGTCTGCTGATGTGTATACGATTGGCTTTCCTGTCTTCTCGTGAATAGGACCCAGTTCTTCAATTATGGTAGTTCCGGAAGCTGTGCAGTTTCCCAGGATTTCTGTTCCGATTGCCTCTTCATAGGCTTTGATGCATTCTGCAGGGAAGCCGTCAGGGTAGGTTTTGAAAGGAGTTTTGGTTTCAAGACCTGAAATCTCCCAGTGGCCGGTAATGGTGTCTTTTCCCTTGGATACCTCTGCAAGTCTGCCGAAGGCGCCTTCAGGTTCTGCTACTGCAAGTCTGCCGTCTGCCGCATGGTCTATGTTTCCGAAGCCCAGTCTTGCCAGGTTGGGTATCCGAAAATTCTCAACGTTATCTACAATGTGACCCAGTGTATCGGCGCCTTTATCTCCATAGTTTTCAGCGTCGGGTAAAGCGCCTATTCCAAGGCTGTCCAGTACTATTATTGTTGCTCTTTTCATAAATTACCTCCTGTTTTCATTCACAGAATATATTTTCTTAGGCTTTCCCTCCAGATAGTCAAAGGAAACAAGCCTGTATTCCACCCCGTTTAACACTCCCTGTATGCCGTTTTTAAAAGCATCTTTACCGTGCAAATGGCCGTACACACAAAGCTTCACTCCGTATTTTTCCAGAAGCTCCGTAAAACCGGAACCCTGCTTTTTATCATTGGTAGGCGGAAAGTGAAGTGCGGCGATTATAGTCTCCGGATTGTGCTTCTTCGCCTCCTGCAGGGAAAACTCCAGTCTCAAAAGCTCTCTCTTATATATCTTTTCATCGTGTTCATCAAA
>JAQXLM010000133.1 GCA_029012125.1 Eubacteriaceae bacterium
CCAGTCGTCCGCGAATCCACGCTGAATAGGTCTCGTTCATCTGGCGCTGGCTTTCTGCCGCTATGGTATCAAAGACAATACTAGATTTACCGGAGCCTGAAACTCCGGTAAACACAACGATTTTCTCCTTTGGTATCTCCAATGTGACGTTTTTCAGGTTGTTCTGACGAAGGCCCTGAATCAGTATTTTATCTGAGTGTGCCATTAGCGATCACCTTCCTTCTTTTTTACAGGTATCTGAATTTCTGACAGCCATTCATCTTCAGAATCCTTGTTCCATACCCCGTCAATATAGGATTCCCTGATGCCGCCACATATTTCATAGTCATTTTCCTCTATATATTTCAGTACTGCATCGTAGGAGCGTGCAAATTCAGTGTACGGCCCCTTATGGTAGATGCAGGCCGCTTCAATCTGAGGAAATTCCTTAAACCTCAGGACTCCTGCGTCTTCTTTTTTCTCCGTTACCGCCTGGCAGGTTTCCACACGAATGTTTTCTTCCATATAACCCGGTTCCGGATAATGAGTGAAGCAATACTCCGGATCAATGCATCTGCATCCGGCTTCTTCCATCAAAGCACCCATCTCAGGCATATAGTCGAAGAGTTGGGAATAATCGTCCAATACCTGCTCTACACTGGCACAAATACATGCCGGTACGGGCTTAATCATAACCGGATTATCCAGGCTGTTCTCCGGATTGCTCAGGTATGTTTCCAGTTTGGAAAGCTTCATTGTGAGCTGAGAAATCTGCTCCAGAATATCGCTTTTCATCTTTGACAGAAAATCCTTTTCTGATGCAGACCGGTTTAATCTTCTGATGTCTTCAATGCTGAATCCCAGTTCTTTCAAGGCAAGAATGCGATGAAGAGTTTCCATCTGACTCATGGTGTAGTAACGGTACCCCGACATTTCATCAACCTTAGCCGGAAGCAGAAGCCCCTTCTCTTCATAAAAGCGCAGAGTTTTCACTGTTACATGATTCATCTGTGCAAACATTCCGATTCTGTACAGGCTGCCCTGTTCTTTTTCTAAGCAATACTGTTCCTGATTCTTTTTCATATATTTCCCCTCCTTTATTTCAGTATCATTGTACACCCTCCCCTATAGTGGAGAGTCAAGAGGTTTTTTATAGCAAAAGATTCAGGCGTGCTGACTTGTCATCGTCAGACGACTGAACCTATAATTTGTCTGTTTTCAGTTATTGCCTCTGTTTCTCAGCTGGCATATTCCCTGTGTCATCGTTCCCATAGGGCAGAAGCTGCACCATGTTCTCGGTTTGAACAGAAGCATCACAATGAGTCCAATGAGTGTAGATGTAAGCATCAGACTGTAAAACCCAAAGCTGAAGTTTGCAACCCAGTCCGGAACAATACCTGCGGTATATGTCCATCCCCAAGGTACTTTAATAGTCCAGAACAGTTTAATAACTTCCTTTAGTGAGCCTGCTCCACCGGCAACCAGCCAGGTCTGAAAGATAATATTTCCAAACATGGTCATAAAGAAGACAAGAAAGCCGTATCTAAACCATTTGGATGACATCCATCTCGGTGTCGGCTTGTTTCGTGAACAGCCCAGATTCTTCCCAATCACTGAAAAAAGCTGACCTCTTCCGCAGAAGCTGTTACAGAATTTTTTATTTCCAAAACCTATTGCAAAGATGAGTGGAACCAGAAAATCTATCATTCCCAGCCATGCAAACAGTATATTGAAGAATCCCAGACTGAAATATATAATGGACCATATCCATAAGTAGTCATACCAGTGTTTTTTTCTATTCATTGTAATCCTCCCTCAGCAAAACTTCTATAGCTCCTGCTGGGCAGGTATCCGCACATCTGCCGCATCCCACACAGGTTTCCTTATCAGATTCAGCGTAGCATCCTTTATGAATTACTATTGCATTTCGAGGGCACTCCTTCAGGCACGCACCACATGCCACACATCGTTTTCTGTCTATCAAAACATATCTCTTGGAGTTCATCTGCTCAAACACCTTTACTTCTACTTCCACATTTTTTCGATTTCTTCTTTTCCTCTGAAGCCTACCTGCTGCTTAACCGGCTTTCCGTCTTTGAAAAGAATCAGATTAGGTATGCTCATAATGTTGAATTGCTGAGCCAGCTCCATTTCCTCGTCAACATTGACTTTTCCTACTTTGATATCTTTATTCTCTTCTGCAATTTCTTCTAATACAGGTGCCAGCATCTTGCATGGGCCGCACCAGCTTGCCCAGAAATCTACAAGGACTAAGCCTTCACTTTTTAAAACTTCCTCTTCGAAATTATTCTTGGTTAATTTTAATTCTGACATATTAATCACTCCTTTATAATTAAACTCCGTTTCTTTATGGTTATATACTACCTGAAACGGAGCCTTCTGTATGTGACTAGGTCACATTACATGTATTTTTTCATTTTCTCTTTGTCCAAAATTATGATTTTGCCTCTTTTGACTTCTACCACCTGGTTTTCTGACAGATATTTCAGCACCTTGGATACCACTTCACGGGCACTTCCTATATTTCTGGCAATCTCATCGTGTGTAAGCTGCAGTGTAGTTGTCCTTCTCTGTGTCATCTCATCCCAAAGAAAACCTGCAATTCGCTGATCCACCTTCAGGAAAAGAATTTGCTGCATTGTCCACATTACATCAGAAAACTTCTCTGCTGCAGCCTTATAAAGATATAGCTCCACATAAGGATTATTCTTCATTATACTGTTCAGGCATATGGAAGGCAAAACCAGAACCTCTGTCTCCTCTGTGGATTCAATAAGAACATCAAAGTCTATAGCGTCCATAAGACATGAAGCAGACAGCACACAAACATCTCCTCTGTGAACCCTGAAGAGGGTGATTTCACGTCCTTCTTCGGAGAGTATGTACGTTCTCAGCTGTCCAGACAGAACGGTTATCAGCCCCTTACAGTTTTCCTCCGATCTGTGCATCAGGCCACCCTTCGGATAGTTTTCTGTATAACACGAGTGCACAATGTCTTCTCTTTCATCATCAGATAATTTATCCCAGAAAGGATATATCCTGCTGTAGTCCATAGTTCTTCATCCCTCTAACGACTTGTAGTAAAGCATGCAGTGGCAGAAACCTTCAAACTCCGGATCCGCAATCTGGTCTTTGAACTCCTTACACATGCACCTGTTTTCCTCTGTTCTCTCAATGCGGCACGGGCAATATCCACCAGTTCTCTTAAGACCTTCTTTTATTGTATTGACAATTTCCGTATCCGGATTTAGTTTTACTTTCATTTTTCTTCTGATCTCCCGTATCTTATATCTCTTTCATTTTATAAAAGATGCGACTCAAATATCCAAGCCGCATCCGTTATTATCATATTTTTTGCTGTTATTATGCTCTCCATAAGGAATGCAGATTGCAGTATGCATATACTGCTACAACTTCGTCATCGTCACAGATAGCGAAGCAAGCCTTTGGTTCCATACCAGGTTTTAGAGCTTTACGCTGGTTGCCTGACTTAGTCTG
>JAQXLM010000134.1 GCA_029012125.1 Eubacteriaceae bacterium
CCCGTGATGAACATGTTGCTGAGGAAGTAACTCAGGAGACCTTCTACCAGGCCCTTAAAAGTATCGATCGGTTTGATGGCTCATGTCAGATTTCTACCTGGCTTTGTGCAATAGCCAAAAACCAGCTGCAGTCATACCGCAGGAAAAATCCATCATCTGAAAGCTTTGATGGTCTTACGGAAAACAACATTTCCGGGATGGATAATCAGACAGCGGACTCGGCCGAAAAAGAAGCCTTGGGGCGAATGGAACATGTGGAACTTTTGAGGCAGCTTCACAACCTGCAGGAGCCCTATCGGGAGATTTTTTACCTTAGAGTTTTCGGGAATCTTTCCTTTAAGTAAATAGGTACTATTTTAGGTAAAAATGAAAACTGGGCCCGCGTAACCTTCTATCGTGGCAAGGAGAGACTAAGGAGGGATTTTGAGAATGAATGAGAACATCAACAACTTAAGCTGTGAAATAGTTGAAGACCTGATGCCCCTGTATGTAGACGGCATCGCAGGGGAGGAAAGCTGTCGTGCAGTAGAAGGGCATGTAAGTAATTGTGAGCATTGCAGACAGACACTTGCGCGAATGAAAAGACCTATGCCGGATGAGGATATAGGTTCGGAAATCGACATCTTTAAAAAGGTGCGTCGCAGAAACAGGCGGGCGATTACCCTGGGAATCGTTGGTGCAGCTGCCGTCATCCTGGGAGTTCTGATATTTGAGCTTTTTGTTGCCACTGTGGACATTGACAGCGACAAGGTTTACTGCAGAATTCAGGAGGATGGAAACACTCTGAAGGTAACGGCTCACAGTCTGTATGATAATCCGGTGCTGACGGATATTGTTTTTGAAGAAAAAGATGGAGTTGTCGAAGTGAAATTTAAGGGTCATCGCATGGGATTCTCCGGTATCAAAGATATCAAAAGCGAATACTCCTCTTCAGAAACCATTATCCGCGTATGTTCAGGTGATTTAAATCTTTGGGACAGTGGTATTTATATCAGCCAGTATGCTTCCAAAGTCTTTGCCACCAGGCATGACTTTGTAGGAGACCCTTCGGCAAATGCGAAAACAGCCGAAGCTCTTGGAATATATGATAATTTCGGAGACCTTACCTATGAATTGCAGACAGAGACTGAGCCATATGGTATGACGATAGTGATTAACACCACTCTTTGTGCTGCTCCCGGAGAGGACATCAGCACCTTTGAAAAAATGTTCATAAAATACAGCTGTGCCTTGATGGCTTTGATAGGAAATCTGGAAGAGGTCACATTCAGATTTAACTATGGCGGCTCCATAACCGATTCTTCAAATAAAGGTGACACCAAAGAATTTGTGGTACCTTTAAGCTCTGCCGATAAACATGCGGGGGGATCAGTGAAGGAACTGGGCCGTGACTGTGCAGATTTCCAAAGACTTCTCAATAAACTGGAACTGGGGTATTAAATATATGAAATTTGCATTTACCGTCTTTGATGTTGGGAGTATAATAAAGTTACAGAAATGACGTTATGGGGGGAAGATTAATAAATTGGAATTGTTTTATGGAAGACCGGAGTCTGCTGACGGCAGATTAGATAAAGAGATTCGAACATATGACATGTTGGATAAGCTTGGAATAGAATACCGGCGAGTGGATCATGAGGCGACAGAAACTATGGAAGCATGTGCTAAAATAGATGAATTTTTACAGCCGGTGGCTATTTGTAAAAATCTGTTTCTTTGTAATTCTCAAAAAACGAGTTTTTATCTGCTGGCCATGAAATCCGATAAAAAATTCAAAAGTAAAGATATATCCAAACAGGCAAAGAGCACCAGACTGTCCTTTGCTCCTTCAGAATTTATGGAGGAATTTCTTGATATAACTCCGGGGTCGGTAAGTGTACTGGGCCTGATGAATGATACCCATAACAGAGTTCAGCTGTTAGTAGACGAAGACCTTCTTAATGACGAGTATTTCGTCTGTCACCCATGTGTCAATACATCAAGTGTCAAACTGAAAACCACAGATGTATTTGACACCTTCCTAAAAGCTGTTCACCATGATTATACTGTGGTTACCGTTAAGGATGAGTAGCTTTTATTATATGGTTTAAAGAAAATATGCACTGCCTCTCCAAAAATGAGGGACAGTGCTTTTTAAATTAAGTGAACTAATTATACAGGAGACTTGTTACTAGTAGAACTTCCTTCTTACCAATTCTTCATCATATTCGTTCTCTGTTCCCGGTCTCAGTGTACGTCTTACCTCTCCGGTGGATTTATATCCTGCGAATTCATACAATGAAGCCCCTGTCTCATTATCCATATAATGCATCAACTCTATAAAACCAATACTTGGGTATTCGGCCTTGAAGAACTTGCCGGCTTCCTCTAATGAAGCCTTTCCTAAACCCCGGCCCTGGAATCTTTGATCGAGCATGAGACGTTTGAAGTACACATAGTCCATACCGTCGCTGTGTATTTCATGAACGCCTTCACCCGGTCCCATTTCTCTCACTACTCCATTTGGCTGAAAATAGTAGAGCATGAAACCAATCAGTTCCTGATCATAATATATGGCTCTAGGCTCAAGATAATCGAATACCTTTGCCTCGGCTAAGGAGTACAGGTTGTTCTCCATAAATCCAATCTGTGAATCTTTCATTTTCAAATTGATAACGTCTTCAAAATTACTCGGTGTCACTTTCTCGAATCTAATCATTTCTTTCTCTTCTTTCACATTCTTATGTAATCCTACTTTACAGCCCACATTACAAGTTCAACATGGTAACCGGGAAGAAGTCCTACCTGTAACGCTTTTCTGCAAGGCAGTGTTTCCGGCATTAGTTCTCTATATACTTTATTAAAATCGTCCCATTTGTCCAGGTCATTCATATATACTTCCACATTGAATACATTGCTCAGATCGCAGCCTGCCTCGTTCAGGAATCGCTCACATGCCAGAATCGTATTTCTTGCCTGGGTTTCCATATCTTCCGGAATCTGCCCGTCGTAATCATCACAGCATGTTCCTGAGGTTACAACTATCTCTTTTCCTTCAATTGATAACACCGGTGAAAAAGGATATCCGGTAGGTTCTTTTATGAATTTTTCAGGTAATATTTTTTTCATCCTTACCCTCCTCCTATATCTCTCTCAGGAATTCTGCAAATAAATCCAATCCCTGTCTCAGCAGCTTGGAGTCAAATGCATACCCGATACGTACTGCACCTTCCATTTCAAAGCATTCTCCAGGAGTGAACAATACGCCCTTGGATTCAAGAAGCTTTACACATAGTTCATAAGAGGGCATGTCTTTCTTATAATATACAAGTGCTGTCGTTCCTGCAACAGGCTTCTGATAGTAAACTTCTGGTGTTTCGTTTACCCAATCATCCAGGATTTGTCTGTTTTTCTGCAGAATTTCACTGTTTCTCGCATAGATTTTATCTTTATTCTCTAATGCAAGTGCAGCAAGCTTATCATCAATTGCACCGCAGCTGATAGTGTCGTAGTCTCTTCTTTCCTTTATAAGCTCCATCAACGCCTCATCTCGCGTTACAATCCATCCAAGTCTTACGCCTGCCATGGAAAAAATCTTGGACATGCTTCCTACGGAAATACCCTTTTCATATATATCTGCGATTGACGGCATGTAGCTTCCGTCTTCCGAAATACCTCTATATACCTCGTCACAAAGAACGTATGCCCCCACACTTCTTGCCACTTCCACAATCTCCTTCATCTTTTCTACAGGTATAAGTGAACCTGAAGGATTGTTTGGATTGTTGATGGTAATCATCTTGGTGTTTTCGTCTACCAGACTCTTAAGCTGTTCAATGTCAGGAAGGAAATGATTGTCTAAATTCAGGTTTAGAATTCTTACCTCTGCCCCTATTGATTCAGGGATTGAATAGTGCTGCTGATATGTAGGCATAACAGAAACCATATTGTCTTCTGCACTGATTATGGTGCTGATTGCCATGTGGTTTGCACCTACAGCCCCATGGGTAGGAATGACATGTTTAGGTTCTATCTTGTCGTAAAGACCTGCAATTCCCTTCAGCAATTCAGGGGAGCCGTAAATGTGGCTGTAAGTCAATCTTGTATCAGCCAGTTCTACCATGTATTCGGTAACATCTTTTCCGCACATTTCCAATAATTCTTTGATTGTTATGGAATCAATGCAGGTTTCGGCTAAGTTGTATGTACAATCATCTTCGTATTCATTCATCCAGCGTTCAACTTTAAATGTTTTGATTTTCATAGTATCCTCCTAATATTCAGTAAGCGCATTTTTCTATATATGAATTATACAGCTTTTTTCAGAAAAGTGTATTGTAGTATTTCTAAATGTCTCATATAATATTTGTAATATATACATAGGAGGTGCTTGTTATGGCTTTAACAATGAAATATATTCTGACACTGCCTGCTCTGAAAAGCTTCAAACTCGTCGCAGGTGAAGATGGTCTGGAGCGTGATGTGGTTTCCGCCGGAATCGCCGACTATGAATTTGTGGATGGAATAGACTATGACCTGTCCAAAGCCTTTGAAAAAGATAGTCTGGTGATTTCCAGTCTCCTATTTGCCAAGGACAAACCATCCTTACTCCGTCCTGCAATTAAACAGCTGAATGAAGCCGGTGTAGCGGCCTTTGCATTTAAGTCTGTCTTCTTTGATAATCTGCCTGAAGAAGTCATTGCCTATGCTAATGAAAACAGCTTTCCAATTTTCTCATATAAAGACGGGACCTGGTTTGAAAATATTATATTCCAGGTTATGTCTGCCGTTGAGAAGGACGATGCCCGCTATCTGTCAGAAGTCCACATTGAGAAGATGATAAAAAATACCATAACTCAGTCGGAGATAGACAACATCAGAAGAGGAATCTCGCTGCTGCTGAGCAAAACGGTTTCAGCTGTGTATATAAAGTCCTCTGACTTGGATGCATCCGGAATATTTCGGGCTTACTACATGAGCAAAAGCCTTAGAGATAAGATTCTGGTAGCAAAATACAATGATGGAGTGTTTGTGCTTATTACTAACTCATCCTGGAATGAAAAAACACATCGCGTTATACTTGATGAAGCATGTCAGATCCTATCCTTGCCTGTTAATGCAGAAAACCTGGTGCTCAGTGGCATGTATCCGGCTACAGAATTGCACAAGGCATTTCGCGAAGCATACTACGGATGGGCCGCAGGACTTCTGTCCCTTCGCAAGGTTACTTCCTATGAAAATCTGGGGGTTTACTCTGCCCTATTGCCACTTTCATCTTCCTCTGAACTAAAGACCTATGCCCAAAGCTATCTGAGAAGGTTGAAAGGATACGAGGAAACCATAGAAGCATACATAAACAATGGCGGCGATATAATAGCCACGTCTATTAATCTAAATTGCCATGCCAATACAATTCGATACCGTCTGAGTAAAATGAAGGAGCTTGCAGGTGCAAAAGATGAAACAGATCACGAGCTATTTCGCGACCTGTCTATTGCTTATGCAGTCGCATCGATTTTATCAAAAAATAAAAATCTGTAATTCTATTATTTCATAACATATGTATCTGCTTCTGTAAATACCATTTCCATAGGCTTGTCCCATGGCTCCATTGGTATGATTTCAGCCTTCTGCACTTCAAAGGCAACAGCAACAATATGTGCATTCACGCACTTTTCAATATATCGGTCATAAAACCCGGCACCCATTCCCATTCTGCCACAGTCTTCGTCAAAGGCAGTACATGGGCAGACTACAAGATCTATCTCTTCCGGTGGTACCAGTCGTGACCTTTCCTTTATAGGTTCCATTATGCCATAGTAGCCCGGCTGCCAGGCGCCTTCTCCCTCCGGAAGCAGTGCAATCATTTCGCTGTTGGATATACACAGAGGGTAAACCAGATTCTTACCTTTGGATTCTTCTGCCTTCTCAAGTGCCTCAAGTCTGACTTCACCCTTGGTGGCACGATATATTAATATTGTTCCGGCATTTCTGAACAATTCAGATGTGACGACTCTCTCCGAAATCTGTGCAGAAAATGTCTGCCGGTCTTCCGGCGACAGGTTGTTCCGCGCTTGTATTTTGGATTTTCTCAGTTCTTTTCTGTCTAACATAATTATCCTCTTCAGTACATGTTTCTCCTGTTTAGAATACCATCTACCTCAAAAGCTTACAACTCGTTTTTCCCTTTATTTCTTTCTCCGTTCTGTTTCCAGTTCCCACCTAAAGCTGTCTTTCCAATATCTTAGCTGATATCGCTGCACATAGTTCTCGTAATATGTTTCACAGTGATAATCGACGAAAGGAATTGCCCTGCGGTCTATCCATGTAATCTTGTTTATGGCTATAGTCTCTACTTCTCCACGATTATCGACAACCTTATACTTGCAAGGAACAGGCGGATTTCCCTTTTCAAAAACTGCCAGTACTTTAATCGGTCCCGCAAACTGTGGCGGCATAACATTCCCTCCCTTCGTCTTTAAGTAAAAGAACATTTGTTCGTATTTGTATTATACACCATAGTAGAAATAATTCAAGGGAATTCTGTATGTATACACAGAAGCCTATGATTCGCATATGATAATGTCTTAATATATCGCAAGAGAAAATGTCTTAAGTAGATAAAATATGTTACACTAGCTTGTGAAAGCGAGGTGGACATTATCAGAAAGGTTAATCTAACAATGAACGAACAAAAGAAGTACGAAATAATCAAAAAACTTGTAGAAACGAACGGCAACAAAAACAGGGCTGCTGTACAGCTGGGATGTACCAGGCGCACAATCGATCGCCTAATTAATGCATACAGGCAAAATGGCAAAGCTGCTTTTTCTCATGGCAACAAAGGCAGAACTCCTTCCCACGCCATCAGTAATGATTTAAAGCTGCAAATACATCTTCTCTACCAAAACAAATACTTTGACTCCAACATAAGACACTTTACCGAGCTGCTCGAAAAGCATGAAAACATATGCCTTTCAGAGGGTACTGTAAGAACCATTCTTCTCGAAAAGGATGTTCTTTCACCCAAAGCTCATAAAACCACAAAGCGTGCCCTCCAGGAAAAGCTCAAAGCTATGCAGCAAAACGCTACAACTAAAAAAGAAGCTTCTGAAATCGCAGAAAAGCTTCTTATCGCAGAGGATCCACATCCTCGCAGACCAAGATGTCAGTATGCCGGCGAAATGATTCAAATGGACGCTTCCTTACATATTTGGTTTGCTGATTTCAAAACCACCCTTCATGCCGCTATTGACGATGCAACAGGCAATTTAGTCGGTGCATACTTTGATAAACAGGAAACACTGAACGGATACTATCATGTTTTCCGTCAGATCCTAACTGATTACGGTATTCCATACATGTTTTACACAGATAGACGCACTGTTTTTGAATACAAACAAAAA
>JAQXLM010000135.1 GCA_029012125.1 Eubacteriaceae bacterium
TGGGCCTTCTTAAGGAAGAGGATGTTTTTCCCATCCTTTTCCTTCATCAGTATTCCCCTGTTGGAGAGCATGTCGGCAAATATCCTGGCAACAGTCTCCTTGCCGGTGCCTTTGTCCCCGATGAAAAGCATGGTGAGGGAAGGAATGTCCGTGCAGAGCTTCCTCTCGACATTTCCGCTCTTTTTCCGGAGCCATACCAGCTCAGGAGAGTGGTTTGCCTTCAGTCCTCTTGCCTTCCTCTCTTCCAAGAGGGCAGAGTAGGAGATGATGCCTTTGATGAAATCCTTTGCCCTGTCGAGAAGAGGCAGGCTCATGAGAGTATCCTCCGGCCAGTGGTAATTCATCCTTTCTTCTCCATAAATCGTACCTTCATAGTCCGGTATAACATGTTCGGAAAACGGACCTACGTTCTCCAGATATCCGAGATTATATACGGCATTTCCTGAAAGGTAATCATCCTGCCAGATGTCCACATATGAAGACTTGTTCTTTTTATTTGGATTGTTGAATATAATTCCGTCTTCTATTTTTTTCTTTGCATCCGCCTTTCTGTAGCCGGGATCCTGGATCAGTGTAAGGGCAAGTCCCTTCTTGCAAAGTGCCTTAACCATGGCTTCGTCATAGAAAGGGCTTTCAATTATGGTAAGCGAGCTCTTCCTTTCAGAGAGTATATCCGCATATTTCTGCATGTTCTCCCTGTCTTCAAGGACATTCTCATCTCTGATGGATATCACCACGCATGCATGACCCATGGCCTTTGACGTACGGTGAAGACGGTCCAGGGAAAGCCTAATGTCTTCATCGGTATCACCTTTCAGCTCTGCTTGCCCATAGTATGAGCTGAGGATCAGGTTGCTTTCTGAAATTGTTTTCAGCAGGGTGTTACTTATTGCGTATCTCCTGCAATCTTCCCTGGAGACGATGTAATAGCAAAGCCGTGAAGCATGCCTAATAGGAACAGTAGGAGTGTCATCTGATTCAAGCTTCTCAATCTCTTTCCTCAGTGAAGCTGGCATTGTATTTTCGGTCCAGAAGCTACGTTTCTTTATGGGTATTTCAGAGACGGTAAGATCACTGGTATCGACATCAAGCTTATTATCCCAACTAGGTACAGAAGAAACGGGAAGCCCTCTTTCCCTGGCCTTTTCAATAATTTCATAATATTCAAGGGGAGAAATCTCCTTGATTCCACTCTTGTCCAATGAGATGCCAAGCTCCTCGGATAAATACGACACGCCGAAATCGAACGGGGTATGTTCCTCGCCGAAAACTACATGGAGTTTGTCCAATGCAACCAGGTACGGGACAATGTTTGTGTCTCCGGAATCCCGGACCACGTAATCCGCCCTGCCGATGATTTTCCTTTCACTCATTCCCTTAAACTTTGTGCCAAGATTGAAAGCCGCCTTGAAATACATTTTTTATCTCCTGTTTACAGATAGAACGGAAAAGTCATGGAAACAAAAACCATGTTAAACTTTTTATTCCTCTTTTTCTGGTAAGTATTTTAGCATGGAGAAGTTGTATGCCTCAACTTCATTGTTGTAATCAATGGAGTCATTGAAGGTTCGGCACCACTCTTCCATCGGCACATCGTCCCTGAGAAGGGTATTGAGGATATGGGTGAATTTCCTTTCACTTTCCTGAATGCGCTCCTCATCCACACCGAATATGCCCATGTACCTTGACTCAGATTCATTTGAGATGAACATGGATGAGAAGAATCCCGGCACTTTGTACTTCTTCGCAAAGGATGCTGCATTGCACCATATTCCTATGACTCTCCTTGCCCTGATTCTATCCCTGTTCCTACCGGAGAGCGTGTATCCCCAAAGCGGTTCATAGCATCCTTCAGCCCCGCCGTGGCCGCATACTATGAGGGTGTCTTCCTCCCTTTCCAAAGCCGCTTCCACGGCCTCTGAATAAATCGCTGTCGGGAAGAATTCCTCATCGTCCTTATTCTGTAGATTCACGTTCACATAATCTTCCGTGATCTCAACTATATCCGCATCCAGGCCTTCCCAGATTCCCCTTAGAAGCTCTGTATCTTGGTCTCCAAAATTTGAATGGATTACTGTCATTCTGATTTTTCCTTCTTATCTTCAAATAGCAGGGAAATGGAAGAAAATCAAAATAGAAGAATCATTTGATATAATCTATCCCATTGAGGATGATTATCATTCAGAAATAAAGATTTGGATTTATTTTTGTTTCTTTTTGTTTTTCGTTCTATTTAAGAGCAGGAGAACAAAATGAAGAAAAATAGCTCAATACTTGCAGTGTATGACGGAGATATGAAGAATGTGGTCATCCCGGTCGGAACCAGGATGATAAAAGGTGAGGAAATTGCCTATGGCACTGAATTTGAAGAGGAGGACAAAAGACTCTGGAATAGACGGGTTAAGGCGCCCTTTTCAAGAAACAATACAATTGAGACTGTCTCCATGGATGACAGTGTGATTGTCATCGGCCCCAAGGCCTTTGAACACTGCGCCAATCTGAGGTCCATCAGGCTTTCAGCTAATCTAGAGGTGATCTGTCTCAGTGCATTCCTTGGATGTAAGTCCCTGAAGGAGATTCATCTTCCTCACAGCCTTAAGAGGGTTGATGACTGGGCCTTCGGTCTCTGCTGCTTCGATAAGGCCTTCTATGACGGTACCCTTCTGGAAGCAGACAAGGTGCTTCAGTATGGCTCTGATTTCTGCACAAAGATTCTCGTAACCAATGATGCTATAGTGAACTTCCAGAGTGATAAGTACTACCTTGATGACTTCTATTTCCCTGGCACAGGTAAAGAGTGGATAAGAGGCTACTATAACCATTGGCTCAACTGGAGGGCCAGAAGAATCCATACGTCAGATGGAAAGCTGATTGAAAACAGCTGATAGGGAGGCTGGATGAAACTTAAGACCATTAATGCTATAGGGAAAACGATTGCGGATCTGAAAACGGAAAGGGAAAGACTTATCAGGAAGGATGAGAAACTCAGAGTCTTCACTGCAGGTGTGTCTGAGGACATGGAAAAGCTGAGACCTGATTACGATTACGACAGTTTTCAGAAGGAACTGGACCGTCTGGATGGGACGATAAGAAACCTTACAGCCAAAGCAGTCACCATTCTCGCCACTGAGAGGGTAAAGGAGTATCATGACATGACGATACTCGAAATGTTGCTTCTTTTAAGGGATCTTAGGGCAAAGGATCAGAGGCTTTATGACATGACATCACACCTGGAAAAGGAGCGTCATTCCACAGAGCTTGCCATTGAGTATGAGTATGTGAACTATGACCTCAGCAGGGTTGAGGAGGATTTGAGGAAGACAAGGGAGGAAATTGAAAAGGTCAGGACCTTCTCAGATTTCTTTATTCATGAACTCTCATATGATTTCACTGAATGATAGGTTCCATTCACTTCTTTGCTGGGAATTACAAAGCAGGTGCCTTAGATATATGAACTCCATTACTTACGTCAGTCAGCAAATGATGCCCCGGCTGAATAACTTCAGACGGGGATTTTGAATTATCTGAGCAGATTGTTTCAATCAGGAGATCCTGTTAAGGACTATTGAGAGCCATGAAACTGACAGGAGACATGGCCTTCTTATGAGGGAATTCCTGAAATGTGGAGCCCGACAGTCACAAAGACTTCAGGAAAGAATTCTGTTTCGAGAAAATGAAAAAAATTGAAAATCTCGAAATAAATTCGCCCAATCATAAAGGTTGTAGGGCTTTGAGCTCTTTTCCGGTAAAAGTGCAGTAGTCAGTTTTTGACTTATTATGTAAACTTTACATAAGAAGGGTAATGTCGAGTGGAATACGAAAGAAGGGAAGACACTGAAGCCGATAAACTCTAAAGCCAGATGATGGGTATTGGTAACAAGATACAGCAGCAGAAACTTTTATTATGATTATCTGTTGATGTCGTTTATTTTTCATAACATACGTATTTCCTGATGTATACTGAAACCACAATGGGGTCTATATGGATAAGAACATCAGAATCGCTCAGTACCTGGACCAGCGGATGGTTTCACCGGTTGAAGAGAACTTTATGACCATTGACGGGACAACCTACGCAACCGGTAAGGACGGGGTGGGGCTTTACAGGTTGGTTCCAAAGGAGAAGGCTTACTTCTTCAATGAGGCTGTTCCAATCAACGAGAAGTTCAGGTTGAAGAAATGCCTGACCGAGGAGAAGAAAAAGGAAGCGGTCATCAAGGAACTGAAGAGAATGCGGGCATTGTAATGAAAATCGCAGCTCTTTTTAGCTATTTTCATTTAGAAGCGTATTGGACGCGCTAAACATCTACTGATTAGCGCTGAGTCTTTTCCTGCTTATCTGGAAAAACATGGTATATTCTATATTGGAGAGATGGATGGCTGGTCTTTTTTTTGGAGGGGGAGTTTATTGACCCCGAACAGTAAACTCGCTCCATTCAAAGATGGAGGAGAGGGAAAAGAAGTGCCATGGGGTAGCGGACAAGTACCTTCTGAGATATTGTGCGCTCTGGGCGAAAGTGCATTCCTTTTCCGGCATGGATCTTTCAGACAAGGTGAGAAGCGTACTGGGCCTTTATGAAAAAAGAAGAGATTATAAACGTCCCAAGACTTCAAATCTCAAGACCTTGAACGTTTTAGACGTGGCAGCATCATGATAAAGGGGTGCCTAACTCAACAATTTGCGACTATAGCCTTTTACTTAAACTGTTAACTTTAAGTAAGTGACAGTTAGTTTTATGCCGATAGGTTGATAGATGTAGTTAATAGAAAAAAACTGAAAATTATGGTATAATTTGCCCGTTTAAGTTTTTAGATTTTACATGACTAAGAAATAAAGGTATTTTATATGAATCGATTTGAAATAATTAGCAAGATTGGTGATAGATATCATGTTGGTAATACTGAAAATGGTGAATTTAGCTATGTTCAAGCATTAAAGATGGTTGGAGATGATATTAAGAATTATCAAAAAGGAACATCATCGACAACAAAGCATCAATTTTTGGATATAAGATTTGAAAACGATAGATTAGCAATTCTTGTTGAATGTAAGAATAAATTTTCTAAATGGTCAAAAGAGAAGATACAGTCTCAACTTCAAGATTATGTAAGATATGAAAAAGCATATTCAGATAAGAAAATAGTGGCTATTTTAGCTGAGACAGACGGAAATGAAGTTTGGACTTGGTATGGACAATCGGTAATTATTGATGATGCACATAAGATTGAAACAGAGTCTGTTTTAAGAACATTTGAGGAATATGAAGACTTATGTTTTGGAAAAGTGAATGATAAAATTAAAGTTGTTGATTCGATTAAAAACTTAAATGAAATGCTTCATTCGGATGGAATTAACGAAAAGCTTAGGAGTCAATTTGTTGGTACATGTTTGTTGGCATTAAAAAACGGGCTAGTTTATAGTGATGTAAAAGCAACACTAGATCCTAAATCAGGTAAAACTCTTTCACCTGAAAAAGTAGTTTTGAAAAATATCAAAGAAATATTGGAAGGATTACTTGCAAAAAGTGGAAGTATAAATAAAGCTAGTAAGTTAGCCATCTTAAATAATAAGGTATTGGACGATCAAGATGTGTCTAGTTTAACATATAAGGAATTAAAAACAATACTTGCTTTTATTGATGCTAATGTTGTTCCTTATATAAATGACAAAAATACTGCAGGACAAGATTTATTAAATCTCTTCTTCACTACTTTTAATAAATATGTTGGGAAATCTGATAAAAATCAGGCTTTTACTCCTGATCATATATGTGATTTTATGAGTAAAGTAGTAGGTGTTAATAAGAAATCAAGAGTTCTTGATCCTTGTTGTGGAAGTGGAGCATTTTTGGTTAGGGCAATGACTGACGCAATGGATGATTGTGATACAGAAGAAGAACGTGATACAGTAAAAAAAGAGCAGATTTTTGGAATTGAATATGAAGAAGGTGCTTTTGGATTATCATCTACAAATATGCTTATACATGGTGATGGAAACTCTAATGTTGTTCAAGATTCTATGTTTAACAGAGCAAAATGGATTGAAGACAATAATATAAATATTGTTTTGATGAACCCACCCTATAATGCAACAAAGAAATGTTGCGATCCAGAGTATACTAAAAATTGGGATTCAAAAAAGAAAGAAGATCCATCTAAGGGATTACATTTTGTTGAATGGGTTGCAAAACATGTTTCTAATACTTGTAAAATGGCAGTTCTTCTTCCTATGCAAGCCGCAATAGGAAATAGTGGAGATGTAAAAGAATTTAAGAAAAAAATGCTTGATAAATATACTCTTGATGCAGTTTTTTCTTTGCCAACAGAAATGTTTTATCCAGGTGCGGCGGCTGTAGCTTGTTGCATGGTGTTTGATTTGTCTCAAAGACATTCAAAATCTAATAAAGAAACTTTTTTTGGATATTTTAAGGATGATACTTTCATAAAGAGAAAGGGGTTAGGAAGAATCGAAACCTCTGATTCTGAAGGTAATAGTTTGTGGTCCAAAACTGAAAAGCATTGGTTAGATTTATATAAAAATAAAAAAGTAGTTCCTGGATTATCTGTTATGCATAAAGTTGACTATGAAGATGAATGGCTTGCAGAAGCCTATATGGAAACAGATTATTCAAATTTATCTAGTGAAGACTTTCAGAATGTTTTGAATTCATATTTGTCCTATTTAGTGAAAGAAGGAATAGTATATGAAGATTAATATAGATGATTGGAAGGTTTTTAATTTCACAGACATTTTTGTAATTAAGAAAGGGTTTTATAATAAAAAGCCAGAACCTTCTGGTCAAGGGAAAATCCCTTTTTTGGGTGCTACTGATAGTAACAATGGTGTTACAGAATTTTATACCTATGATGAAATAGAAAGTGCTTCTAAAACGGGTGATGAAAAAAACGATACTATTGATAAGAAACTGTTCCCAGGGCATGCAGTGTGTGTTACAAATAATGGCTCAGTTGGTTATGCTTATTATCAAGAAAAGCAGTTTACTTGTAGTCATGATGTAAATCCATTGTATAAAAAGGATGGGGATTTTAATCAGTTTACAGGTTTGTTTGTAGCATCTGTTATTATGTATGATAGGTATAGATGGGGTTATGGGAGAAAATGGAGACCTGAGAGAATGAAAAAATCTCAGATTATTCTTCCAATAAAACATAACGTAGATGGTACACCTTTTATTGATAACCAAAAAAAATACTCATCAGAAGGTTTTGTTCCAGATTGGGAAGGAATGGAACAGTTTATTAAAAAACTACATTATAAGAAAATAACAACAAATAATAAAAATGAAACTACACAATTAGATACTTCAAAATGGGAAATCTTCTATCTGCATAAACTATTTAATGCAGATATGGGTAATGGTATTGATTCTATTTTAACAACATCAGATAACCCTAAATATAATTATGTTTCACGAGATAGTAATGGTAATGGGGTTGTTGATTTTGTTGATCAAATTGAAGGAGAAGAACCATTTAAAGCTGGAACCATGACATTAGCCTTAGGGGGAAGTTATTTAGGGTCTTGTTTTATTCAATCAAAAGATTTCTATACGGCTCAGAATGTTGGAATACTTCAAGAAAAAGTTCCATTGACAATTTTTACAAAACTGTTTATAGCTACGTTAATAAGAAATGAATGTAAGATAAAATTTCAGGCTTTCGGCAGAGAATTAAATGCTCATTTTAGAAAAGATTTTACAGTCAAATTACCAATCAAGTATAAAGATGGTAAGCCTCTAATTGATTCTGATAAAGAGTTTTCTGATGAAGGTTTTGTTCCTGATTGGGAATGGATGGACTCCTATATGAAAAACTTACCGTTTGGAGATAAGATTCCCATAGCATAATTCTTTCTATGGGTCTGCAAGGTGGAGTAGAGTAATGTTTACATAAGAAAAAGATTTTAATAAAAGAGTCCCGAGTTTAGGACTTTCCGAGGCCTAAAATGATAAAAAACCTCATTCCAACGCGTAGAATGAGGTTTTCTGATGAAAATAAGAAATTAAAAATGTTCTCTTAACTTAGCTCTTTCAGCTGCGGATTCAGGTCAAGTTTCGTGGTCGCCCTGAACTGCGTAATGGTCATCTCGGATGAAAGTTTCCTGAATCCCAGCTTATCAATGAGGAAGATGAAGTCCTCATTAAGATTCTGCGGAACAAGAAGGATTTTGTGATATCTGCCCATAGCCACTGCCTTGGAATCCGAAATGGCATCCATTATCCTTTCAGCACTCATCTCAGTACCATGTTTGGTCCTGAGCAGATACTGAAGATACCTTATGATGCAGAGCGCCAGATAGCAGGGAACAAAGTGACCTTTTATGTGTTCATCCCTGAATACCCTTACCGGCTTTGCCTCAAGATCCGTCTTGAGTATCCTGAAACACTCCTCAATCTTCCATTGGGTTGAGTACATGCTCATTACCTGGTCGAATGAAAGCTCCTCATTGTCGGTGATGACGGCGTTGTTAGAGTCAACAGAAAAGGGCCCGAAGGGAGTGCGGACGTTTTCAACTGACTCTGACACTATAAGGTACAGATGCCGAACATCACTCCCCATGTCTGTCGCCACACCTACTGCAGCAATATGGCAAGATCAGGCATGAATCCAAAGACGTTGAAGTACCTGATGGGACATTCTGAAATAGGGGTCACCATGAGCACTTCCACTCATCTGGGGCTTGAGGATGCAACCGATGAACTCAGACGCGTCGAGGAACTAAACCGCGCAAGGGAAGAAATCGCGAAGGCAGCCGGAGAGAATAAACCTGTTACACAGCTAAGTTTCAGAGCAATATAAAAACTTCTACAAAAACCAAGCACTCATTCATTGACGGATGGGTGCTTTTTTAGTCACTTTGCCAATAGAGCTTTTATGTGAGCTCATGGTAAAATCAAAGAAAATCTGAACTATGAGCACTTTATCGCTAAAAGGTGAACCCAGGCTGAACCATGACATTTTCCTACACGATATAGATAGTAAATAGTAGTCAATTGAAGGCAAGGTTCAGAAAAAAGTGCGGTAGTCAGTTTTTCCGATTTTGACTACGTTTTGACTACGTTTGCCTGACGCGGTTTGCACCGGTTTGCCTTGTTTTGGAAATTATGCAACGATAGCTTAAAATGAAAACGTTAAAAGGTACGCAAATCGTGCCAATATGCTACCTTTTGCGGCATTTCAGGAGGAAAAATTAATGATTAAGATATTATTTGTTTGCCATGGCAGAACTCGCTAATAAGGGTGTAGAAAGGCCATTTATTGCGATATTATGGGGCATTTCGGAGCATTTGAGTCCTATAATTTAAGGTTTTGACTACGATTTGACTACGTTTGACGAGAGTTAAATTCAAGAGTGTGATATAGATTTTTCAGGTTCGCAATTTGAAAGAAATATGAGTGTGATTTAAGAGTGATTCGAGAGTAGTCAGTGCAGATTTTTTAGAGTAGTAATACACTAAATCGTAGTCTTTCTTATCGTTAAAAGGTGAACCCTATTTTTCCTATCGTTGAAACATACTGCTGAAGAAATTGTACATTATTTTAAGAACGGTAATAAGCAGATTGCATAATCCTTAAGCGATAAAAAATGAAATCCTTTTAAAGATGACCCTCGGTTTAACCGAGAGTCATTCAAAATAAAACAGGCTGATGAGTTTACCCCATCAACCTGATGCTGCTTTTAAAGATCCATGTACTTCTTGAATGCTGCTACAATATCGGATCTTGGTGTAAGAACAGAACGGTATCCTTTTTTATCGTTGACCCTCAACTTATCAATGCTGCGAACATCATCGAAGTGCATTCTGCCTATGGTTCCATCTTCCTCTTCAATATTCAATTCGAACGGAGCCCTGGCAGGACCTGAATGCTTCTTAACAGATGTTACCGGAATTACCGTCAATTTCTGTCCGGCATTCTTTAATACATAGCACCAATGTGGCGCACGTGTTTCCTTGGCATACCCGTTTCCAAGCTGTACATAGACAAGCTGATGTGCTTCTGGATTTACTTTCAGGTCGTAGAAAACACTGCTAGGATCTTTCTCGGGATACTTCTTTGCAAGGGTTCCATAAAAGAAAAGGTTGCCCTTTATCATCTGTTTCAGCCCTGCAATAAACAAATCCATATCATAGCATCCTGTCGCATCCAGCATTTCTGCCAAGCGAGCAATTTCACAAAATTCTTCCTGTATATTTGCTTTACTCATAATAATTACCTCGTATTGTCTTTCTTTTTCTGTGAACCCGGAGGGCCGTAACGGCCCCCAGGCAATGCGTCTTATTAGATCTGATTCTCCAGGAACTCGTCGCAGAGTTTGCGAAGCTTGGCCACTTTATCGATAACTGTTGACTTGGGAAGCCCCATCAGCTCAGCTACCTGGCGGCGAGAGTTTCCTTCAACCAGGAGTTCAATAATTTCCTTGAACTGCGGATTCCTCTCAGCTGCGAAACTGATGAAACCCGTCAGCAAACGCATATAGCGGTCACCAGAGTCGTAGTTCTCTGGGGCAGGTGGGTCAAACTCAGTAATCTTCCCTTCCTCATCTTCCGTAGCAAGATCACTGAATGTTACAGTCCCGTAATTCTCACGTGTGTGGTAGTACTTGCATTCGCTGCACTTGTTGCTATCTGGACAACGGATAAGCTTTCCATCTTCCCCAGGTATCAGACAGCGTTTGTCGCGATCTTCCGCCTTGAACTG
>JAQXLM010000136.1 GCA_029012125.1 Eubacteriaceae bacterium
CTGAAATCATGTGCAATAACCCAAATTATATTATATCACACTCCACTACAAAATCAAGATATGACTAACAATTAGTTCTTTAGAATGAGAAAGAGGCACCCAGCAAAACTGCCAGATGCCCTTTCGATACTAAGTTCCGCTTAAACTATTCTGGTATCTCAGGATGTCTATCTAAATACTTTTTCCGATAACGATAGAATGTTGTATGCGATAATCCCAATTTCTTCCTTAGCTCTTTCGGTGTAACCTCTCCAGCAATCACTTCTCTCCGACGTTTTTCTTTTTTCTCAATTTCTGCCTGTGCCATAGAAGCATAGAGTTCCAGCATCATATTATTGATGGTTTGTGCGATAGAGGCTCATGTCAAGAGCACCGTGGAATAATGGTTAGTGGCTGACCGGATAATATGGCTCGCACTGACCGCCAAACGTGGCCCTGGTGGCCGTTTTGGATGGCAATCTGCAACTGTTACGTAGATGCAGGCTGTTTCCGTGAAAGTAAAGTTTATTCTGGTCATGGTATTTCTTCAGTGCATCCATAAATTTTCCGCAGTAAAGCCTGCCCATCTGAAGGTTTATTTTTGCGTAATCGCTGAATTTGAATCCGCCGTTACCGTAGATAATGGTTGCCGGAGGACAGACCACCGGACTAACATTTAGCGTCCCTGCAATAGCGACTGCAATCGGTGAAATCAGATTAATCGTAACAACATTGGAAGTGAACTGTGTCATAAAACAGGTGACGATGAATACCAGTGCGGTAATCAGATATACATTACTGGGGCCTCCTACCAAGAAGGCAAGACCATCTGCAATCATTTGGGCAGTGCCAGTCTCCTTCAGCGCAGTCCCAAGAGGCAACATGCTAAAATATAAAAAAACGGTCTTCATATCAATCAGATTATAGACTTGTTTTCCCTTTAAAATGCTAAACGCACATACGGCAATGGCTCCCAGCATGGCGACCATGTACAATGGCATACCAATTTTATCTTGGAAAGCCATGGATCTGCCTCTGATTATGGATACCAAAACAAGCCGTATTCAGGAGCAGGCCCAATATCTTTTCCATCAGGAAGGAAAACGCCCCAATCTATGTATCCAATCCAGTTATGGCAGTTTTCTGATCAAGCTCTTCCAGCAGGGTTACTGTGCTATTTTCTGCCCCTCATTCTTGAAGAGTGTTTTTTTGTATGCCCTGATTGCTGTGAACTAAAATTTTATCTACACGCAAAATCTGTAGAGGATTGATTCTCTTATTTATCCCATGCTATGATAAGAATACAGATCTTATTGTGGGAACTGGCACATACGTTGTTCCTTCCCTACACAGAAATCTATGAAATGAGGAGCATTCTTAATCATGAAATCTTACACACAATCTACCATCTGCCCCTATGACTGTCCAACTTCCTGCGGTCTGCTTGCCACAACTGATGGCACGAAGATTCTTTCCATTGATGGAGACCCGGCCCATCCGGTTTCACAGGGACTAATCTGTGGAAAAATGCGTCATTACGCAGAAGAAATTAATTCGGGGGAACGAATCCTGACACCTTTAAAAAGAATTGGAAAAAAAGGAATGGCTTCTTTCGCCCCGATCACCTGGGAAGAAGCCATTGCTGAGATTACCGCTCACTGGAAATCTATTATTGCAACAGATGGACCTTCTTCTATCGCCTACTGCTATTATGCCGGTGTCATGGGAATCTTACAAAGACATTGTATTCAGGCCTTTTTTAATCGCATGGATGCCTGTGATCTCAAAAAAACATTGTGCTCTACCGCGAAGAGTGAAGGCTATGCCTCAGTTGCAGGCACCACCGGCTGTCTGGACCCCAGAGAATTAAAAGACAGTGATTTCTATCTGATCTGGGGAAGCAACGTGGCTGCAACCAGACTTCACACGTTAAAAGACCTGGTTGCTGCTAAAAGCTCTGGAAAAAAACTGATCCAAATAGAAGTCTACGGAGAACCGATGGCATCTTATACCGATGACACAATCCTGATTCGTCCGGGAACCGACGGCGCACTGGCCCTTTCCATGATGCACATTCTGGTAAATGAAGGCCTTGCTGATGAAGAATATCTAAGTGAAAACACGATTGGTTACAAAGAATTTAAGCAGACACTGAAAGCATATACTCCTGTATGGGCTTCTGCCATCACCGGAATTCCACAGAATACTATACTTTCACTCGCCCGGTCATATGGACATGCAAAAGCTCCCGCTATCCTTCTTGGAAGCGGCAATTCCCGATATGGTAACGGTGCCATGACCGTCCGCCTGATTGTCATCCTATCTCTATTTACAGGCGCACAGAAACGTCCCGGAGGAGGTCTATGTGGATGTAACCCTTCCGGAGGATCCTATTTTAATAGCAATCTGGTGAAACGAGAAGATTTTCGAAGCAGCGTTCCCGAACGAACCATCAACATCAATCAGCTTGCGGCTGCTCTTACCGGCACTGACGGGAAACCGCCGATAAAAAGTCTCTATGTTGCAGGCGGAAACCCCGCTAATTCCATCAGTAACCAGAAAGCCATGCTGGAGGGCCTGTCGCAGGAAGACCTGTATACTGTTGTCCACGAACGATTCCTAAGTGACACGGCGAAGTATGCAGATATCATATTGCCTGCCACGTTTTCCGTGGAACATCCTGACTGCTACGAGGCTTATGGCTACTGCACCATGTCATCCTCCCGGAAGATTATTACTCCACCCGGGGAAGCCAAAAGTAACTGGAATACCATTGCACTTCTTGCAAAAGCGATGGGATATAACAATCCCTATTTTCAAAAGACCGAAGAAGAGATGTATGAACTCTTAATCCAGACACCGACTCCCAAGTCTGAACACCTGACGGCAGACGATCGAAAGCTTCTTCTGGACGGAACTACCTTTTCCATGCCTTATGCAGATCACACCGATTGCCGGACCCCGGAAAAGAAGTTTTACATTGTCAATCC
>JAQXLM010000137.1 GCA_029012125.1 Eubacteriaceae bacterium
CTCCTTGCCTCCTGTAAAGAATATGTAGTCAAATTTTTCTGACAGCAGGCTTTGGTTCTCTTCTCTTCCACCCGTTACCGTATATACAAAGCTATCGCTGAAGGCCTCGTCCAGAATTGTCTTAATCACCGCTGAGGTTGCCGGTGAATAAGCAGATGGCTTAACCACAGCACAATTACCGGCAGCTATTGCTCCGATAAGGGGTATCATTGCCAGCTGGAAAGGATAGTTCCATGGTGACATGATCAGGACCACACCGTAGGGCTCCCTGTAGATTCTGCTTACCGACGGGAAGTTTGCTATTGATGTCAAAACCCCCTTAGGCCTTGCCAGACAGCTCAGGTGCTTTTCCATATATGTGATTTCACTGTATACCATGCCAAGCTCGGTCTCATAGGTTTCAAACTCGCTTTTGCCCAAATCCTCTCTCAAGGCAAGGAATATGTCTTCTTCATGTCTTTCAATAACACGTCGCAGCGTTCTCAGTGCCTTGCGGCGATACATTACATCCTTGGTTACTCCCTCTTCAAAGAAAGTCCTCTGTCTTTCTAAAGCAGCTTTGATTTCCATAGTTACACCTCTCTATCCTCTGATACAATGCTTAGCATCCCTTGGCACGCTGCTCTGCATAACCCTCAAGCATTCTGCAGTTGTCAAAGGCTTCCTGAATATCTCTGCCTCCGCACACCATTCCGTGGTTTGCCATGATACAGCCCATGCTCTGTCCGAAAGCCTTTGCCGTGTTCTTCTTTAAAGACTTTGTTCCCGGAAGTGCATAATCGGCACATTTAACCAGCTTACCGAAGGTTTCCTCGGCAGATCCCTGAATTTCCAGATCTTTTCGTGCCGCTGCAAATACGGAACAGTATTTTGAGTGGGTGTGAATTACCGCACCTACATCATCACGGAGCTTATATATAGATGCATGAATACCCTTTTCCGAAGTCGGTTTCAGATTTCCCTCATATTCAAGAGTTTCTATTTCAACCTTTACAATATCTCCTGCCGTCAGTCTTGCGTAATCCAGTCCTGACGGAGTAACCAGCATATATCTGTCATCCAGGCGTACTGACAGGTTTCCCCAGGTTCCCTGTACCAGACCTGTTTCAACCAGTTTGTTTCCGAAATCTACAAGACTCTGTCTCAGCTTTGCCTCTTCAGCTGTCATCTCCTCCTGACCTGAGATTTCCTCATTTCCGGTCACTACAGCTCGGGCACCGGCAACGCGGTCTGCAGCCTCTGCACTATCTGCTCCGGCAGCCTCCTCCTGCTTGAAGCTTTGCTCTGCCTTGGAATACTTTTTCTTGTATATCATTCTCATCAGCATGGCTTCCGGAAGAATGATGCTCTTTCCTCCTCCCTGCTTTTCCGCAAGAAGGTTAACCTCTGCCGATTTTTCCAGTACTGTCAAAGCCACCATAGCCTCATACAGGCTTCTTCCTGTAGTAATTGTATATTTTCCCTTTACAAAGCATCCTGCGGCACCGGATAAAGCTTTGCGCACAGCCTTTTCATCGTACTCCACGGCAACAACTTTATGTCCTATAATCTGAGCCATATCGTCCAGACACGGTCTAAGAACCATGTCTTTTTCGCATGCCCTGGTGCAGAATTCGGTTCTTGATACTACTACGGCACCTATAGGTGAACTGTCCTCTACCAGAGCCTGCTCAATCCAAAGGTCACTTAGCTTTCCACTGATTTTTTCCACATCTCCTTCAGAAAGAGCCGCAAAATCCGCACCCTTAACCGTCTGATATGTTTCTCCCTCAAAGCTTACAACTGCACGCAGCTCCTTAGAATCACAGCCCTCTATCTCTGCCAGTCCAGATGCATATTTTTTTATATATTCAAAAGCCTTTACTTCCATAAATCATTCCCCCTGAAATCTTTTTCCGTTGGCAATATTATATGCCTTCTCAAGACTCCTGTACACATTTTTATAATCCTCAAACAGCTTGTCATAGATTGCCTTATTCTCACTATCCGGCTTGTATCTTCTTTCAATCCGGACGAAGTCCTTTGCCTGGTCAAAGCCCTTCAGTTCTCCCAGCCCGATCAAAGCAACCACAGCTGCTCCCACAGCACCTGCGTTTCTCGGATCTTTGACTACTGAGAATTCGCTGCCTGTAATATCTGCAATTATCTGCATCCAGCCTTCATCCAGGGCTCCTCCCCCTATGATTCTGAAATCCTTACATGAAAAACCATAGTCTTTTTTGTAGTTTTCCAGAATCCATCTCAGGTTGTAGCCTATTCCCTCGTAAACAGCACGCATTATATGCTCTCTGGTATGAACCATGGTCATGTTAAACAGGGTGGCTCTAGTAGTTGTAGATGATACAGGGCATCTTTCCCCCAGCATCCACGGTGTACAGATAAGGTGGTCGCTTCCTGCAGGAATTCTGCCCACAATATCGTCCATATACTTATATATTCCGTCTCCGTACTCTTCCTTTTCCTTTGCAAAGAACTGGTCACACACCCATTGAATATTTGCTCCTGCTGATTCGGTTATACCTGCTATCAGGTTCATCTCACGGTCTGCACTCGGAATCGCCGCAGCTCCGTGCTTAAACTTGTCTGCGGTTCTGCTGCTTGCAGCTACCCATGCGGAGGTTCCCAGGTAAATATGTATGTCTCCGTCACCACACTGTCCCGAACCTACTGCAGCAGCCTGTACGTCATCGCATCCGCCGAATACAGGTGTTCCCGGAATAAGGTTCATTTCCTCAGCAGCATCTTCTGTCAGGCCGCCCACCAAGTCCGTGCTGCAGACAAGCGGCGGAAGCTTATTCATATCCATACCGATAAGTCTCATAACGGACAGCCAGTCTTTTTTCTTAAGATCCAATCCATAGGATGATGCTCCTGACAGCTCAGTTACCATTTTTCCTGTACACTTGTATTTCAGATAACCGTTTACATCCAGAATCAGATGTGTTTTCTCATATATCTCAGGCCGCTCTTCCTTCAGCCAGATAATCTTTGCAATACAGTCCTTTCCCATTATTGGAGTACCTGCAATAAGTGTAAAGGGCACTCTGCCGCCAACCTTTGACATTATGGCTTCGGCCTGTTTTTCTGCACGACCGTCAACCCATGTGATATTGTTGTACAGAACGGTTCCATCCTCTGCCACAGGTATTACCCCCTGAGCCTGAGTTGAAAAGACAATTCCCTTTATCTCCTCCGGTGAAATTCCTGTTTTCTCCAGTATCTTCTTCGTAGTCTCTGT
>JAQXLM010000138.1 GCA_029012125.1 Eubacteriaceae bacterium
GGAAAGGGGAAGTGTTGGGTGTAGCCATTGCTCCTGGTCTTGTGACAGCTGTAAATGCCCTTTTCGGAGCAACAGCACAGCTACCTCAGGTTGAGCTAAAGGTTCCTGATACTGTCCTTGGACGAGACAGCATGGGTTCCATCAGAGCTGGTATTATGGAAGGTTATGCTGGCCTGGTGGAAAGGATAATAAGAAAGACAGAGGAAGAGCTGGGTGAAAGAGTCTACGTAATGGCTACCGGAGGTCTCAGCACCACCATATCCACTCTTATTGACAGACTGGATGAGCTGGATCCGATCCTGACTCTTCGTGGTCTTTCACTAATTGCATCACTTAACTGAAAAGAGGGCTTTGAGCCCCCTTTTAATTAGTTGTCAGATAAGAATTTATAGATCAGAATAGGAAGTGTCCATCCTCCATGATCTTCACTTCTTTTCCTTCATATGTGAGTGCTGTTATAGACATATCCGGGCTGCCCACCATGAAGTCTGTATGTACCAGGCTTTCATTGCATCCATAATCCTTTAGATCCTTGTCTCCAATGTGGAGATTGGGGGAGTATCCCTGGCCTAGAGCAATGTGGCATAGAGCATTTTCGTCTATGTGGATGAAGCCAAACGGTTAAACTATAAGAGGATAGAAAAAGGTAGCGTTTCACAAAACGCAGATTATATACAGAAGCTGAGTAACGAGGACTGCGACAAGTGGTATCGCTGTTTCTTCTACAACATGAGGTTGGAAGTGGAACACTTCGCCCATCACAAGTATCACTCCGACAATCAGCAGATTTCCATTAGATTGAGATTGCATGAGTAAGCTGACGAAGTAAGAAAAGAAAACCATCGTTCTGTTCAAAGAGGGTGAAAATGCAGACACATACAGACCTACAACTCCGGATTGAAAAACAGACTGGTGGTGTCTTCCAAGAAGTACCCTGACCTCTGCCGATTGGACAAGACCCACAAGCAAGGCGGCGTGTCCTTTGTGCTTGATAAGTCCCGACTGTCCATCCGTCTACAACCGCCGTACAGCGAGGAAAGCAGACGAAAAGCAAGCGAGAACGCCAAGCAAAATGGTTTTGCAGTCAGACAGAATAATGTAGCAGATGGGGTTGATATGCGGTCAAAATGTCGGGTATGCATCCGATGTTGTGACCGCATCTATGTAAGGTAATACAAGGTTTCGTCCTGCCACAAGTATGCGAAAATGAGTGTTACACAGAAAAAGTCAATTCGATCCTTTTACGATAGCTTGAAATTCACATTTTCGTGATATAATAACAAATGTGAGTTTTTTGATTGGGAGGACGACATGGCAGTAACATATAAGAAACTATTTCATTTATTGATTGACCGTGGCATTGCTACAGCAGAACTGACTGAGCAAGCAGGTTTTAGTGCTAACATCCTTACCCGACTAAGACGAGACCAATATGTTTCATTGGAAAGCATTGAAAAACTATGCTCTGCCCTTAATTGTGGCGTAGATGATATATTGGAATTTACAAAGGACTTGGAGAACGATGAACAATGAGATATATAGGCTCAAAAACAAGAATACTTGATTTTATTAACGATACTGTAAGTCAGACATACGGTTCTGTTAATGGTGCAGTTGTGGCAGATTTATTCGCTGGCACTTGTAGTGTTGCCGAATTGTTCAAAAAGCAGAACGCTCAAATTATCACAAATGATTATCTCCATTTTTCTTATGCCTTACAGATAGCAAAAATCAAATGCAACGAAGAACCTCAGAGTAAAATACCTTATTACGAAGCACTTTCCTATCTGAACGGTCTGGATGGAGTGGACGGATTCTTTTTCAAGGAATATACATTGGAGGGAACTTCCACATCGCAATATAGCAGAAACTATTTTGATAGTGAAAACGCACGAAAGATTGATGCTATTTGCGTACAAATTGCTTCCTGGTTAAGAGATAAAACTATTTCAGAAGATATGTTTTATCTGCTATCCGCAAGTTTAGTTGATGCCATAACAAAGGTATCTAATACATCTGGTAC
>JAQXLM010000139.1 GCA_029012125.1 Eubacteriaceae bacterium
GCGGTAACGCTCATGGAGAAGACCATGACTAGCGCCAACAGCACACTTGCAATTTTACCAGTCTTTTTCATCATTCTTTCCTCTCTTCTTTCTTTGATTTATTAGACTTTAATTATTTACAACTAATTAGGAAGACTTAAAATTCCTCCTTTCCACGTTTATAGTACCTATACAACAGGAAGAATCCTGAGGCTGCAATTAACAGCAGTCCTCCTAACGTATACCATATTGTGCCCGGTCCACCAGTCTCAGGAAGCTCGTAATACGGAGTATTAACAAAGCTTGCCGGTTTGACCTCACCGGTTTGAATCTTGCCGCTGACTATGTATCCTCTTTCGTCATTGGCTGTTATTCGGTATCCTTCGGTGGTGAGCTCCGTGACTCGATAGTATGTTCCTGCCGGGATACCACTGACAAGTATTTTTTCATTGGCCTTCATTTTAATCTTGCCGCCACTTCGAACGGTTCCAAAGTATTCGCCTTCGTCGTTGGTTCTCTTGTAGCTGAAGGTCTGGTTGACTGCACTTCCGTTTTCATCTGTAAGAAAATCTACCCGGAATTCATATTCTTCCTGACTTAAATCTGCACCATTGGTATCTCCAAGGGTTTTTGCTATTTCCAGACTTCCCGTATCACGAGATGTGGTAGCACCTGATACTGATGGAAGTGTAAAGCTCATATAGCAGGTTGATCCGGAAGCGCCTCTTTCTGTGTAGAAGAAGCTTAATGTGTGCTGTCCGGAAGAGCCAACCGGAAGATAATCTCTCAGATTTACAAACTCACCTATAGAGCTGTGTACTCCGCCGATGTCACATATTAGTCTGCCATCCAGGAATACCCACAGGTCATCGTCACCGAAGAAGTAGTATTCCAGAGGGCCTTCGTAGTCTGCTGTAAGATTGAAGCTTAGAGCGAAGTTCATGCCGAAGAACCAGTTGTGAGCGTTACCGTCATCGCTAGGCGGGAAGTTGCTTGCAAGATTTGACCATTTATAGTCATTGGTTTCGGTATAGCCCTGGAAGCTTCCCGGATTACCGTATTGTCCCCATAGGGCGTCTGTCCTGCCTGCAGCCTGATCCATAGGCCAGAAGTTGTTTGTAAATATATGTGTATGGGTTGTGGCTGATGTCGGTGATGGATTGAAGAAGTACTGCAGATTGCTCAGCGTATTGCTCTGTCCGTTAGAGTTCTTCAAAGTGGCTGAACTTAGTGTGTACGTATCTCCCACTCTTTCGAAAGCAAGTGAGCTTCCGTCATAGGTCTGCTTTCCGTTGGCTTCACCCTCGTTAAACAGCTTTGGTGCTACAATCCAATCGTTATACTTTATAGTTCCGTCACTGTTCAAGCCTTGTGCAAGACCGAAGGTAGCTCCACCGTAACCGCTGTTTTTACTGCTGAATTTGTTCAACGTACTTCCGTCAAATAAATATCCCGACATACCTGTTCCGCAGTTGGCATTACCAAAGGCCAGTATGTCAGCTCCGGATCTCCAGTTTCTCTGTCCGTTAGCACTTGTTTCATAGTTTTCTTCTGTGTTTATTCCTGTTATTCCTGTACGCCAGCGTCCGTCAGCGTTTTGTCCGCTGGATATATTGTAATCATAGAAGGAAGTACCGTTATGATAGCTTCCTGTACTGCTGTCAGTTACCAGACGGATTACGTCACCGTCACGAATCAGAATAGTATTACCCTTTGCCTGTCCTGACTCGTTGGTAAATGCTGTTCCTCCTGCAGCACTGTCCACATAGGTGTAAATGTCCCAGTCTGCTCTATTTGTACTGCTTTCATTCTTGCCTTCTTTCAGCACCCATATTTCCTTCAGATCATAGCTTTCATTGTCTTTCAGCTTATTAAAGTAGTACAGGTCCGGAGAAGATTCGTACTGGAACGTCTTTTCACTGTACAGTTTTACAAGCTCCGTAGTGGTCTTCACCCTATACAGTTCTGTTGCATTTCCGGCATTCTGGTTTGTATTCTGTCCTGTTCCCTCCAGATACAGGTTTCTCGTTGCCATGGTTCCTCCGTTAGTAGGAAGAGCTTTGCCTGATGTATCGATTACCTTCAGCGGATTATCGCCGGAAGTTGCAAATCTCGGAATGTTTCCGTAGTATTGCACCGTAAATGATGGATTTGCCTTGGTAGCTTCTATTTCTACAGGCTGTGTTACATTTGAAATAGTAAAGCTTGTTTTGCCGGCTGACTGTGTAACATCTACATTCACGTCCTGACCGTTTACTCCCACGCATGACCAGATAATTCCGTCTGCATTCTCAACGGTCACAGTAATCTGATCTGTATCCCTGACATATCGAGTCATGCTTTCCAGCTGTGCACTGTTATATATGTTCCTTCCGTCATCACGGACCTTTACAGTCCAAAAGCGGTTGCCGTCCATATCACTTGACGCAGCAAAACCTTCAGGAGTCTTATTATCAAAGGACTCTGTATTTTCAGGAAGATAGTACAGATAATACTCTGTAACATTGTAACTCAGTCCGATTGCCCAGCTGTTGTCTGCCAGTTTCCAGGAATCATTGTCCGTATAGAAGGTGCCCTGTAAATTCGCTGTATCAAGCTGATGTGCCAGACTGTTGCCCTTTCCGCTCTCGAAAGAATACGTATCACCGCTGAAGCCATACGGTCCCAGAACACTTTCCACCTGAGCAGCTGTAACGAAATATCTGCTGTGACTATCTTGTTTATATATTGTGGTGGTGCTTCCTGCTTCCGTCCACTTTCCGTCCAGGTATACAAGATAATGAACGACCTGTGGATATGATGTTCCCAGTTCATTGGTTATCGGCGTAATGCGAAGCTGCTGGTTTATGCCGGTCAGATTGTAGGTTATGGTACCGTCTGAGTTTACCGTTCCCTCTGAAACCACCTGCCAGTCTTGTCCTACACACTTCCAGGATGCACTGCTTTGATCCGGCAATCCTTTCACTGTCACAGTACAGCTTCCGCCTGCTCTTATCAGCTGACTTTCCGGAAGTGTCTCATCTTCCCCATATGCCAGATGATTCGGATCGTATACTGATACCGTGTAGAATCCGTTATTTGCCTTATCTAAATCATTGTCAGCGGATGTCTTTCCTGCAAAGGCATCCGTATTTGCAGGAAGATAATACAGGTTATAGCCTGCATGTTCTGAGTTTCTCGCAAGAGGTATAATGCTGTTGCCATCTATATCCACCGTATTGGTATCGGAATAGATTTTAGTGTCGATAGATTTCTGCTGGTATGCAATCTTTCTTGCAGGGTTGTCGGCTGAAGCATTGAACCCGTATTTACCCAGAATCGACTCTGCCTGTGCAACAGTGATATAATCTCTGTTATAATCCGTCCATCCTTTTGCGGTATAGTCGCCGTACCATCCGGTTCGGGTTGACCCTGCCAGGGTCCAGGTTCCGTCGATGCATACATAGTAATCCACCTTCAGCTTTTCAGGTCCCACATCTGTGCTGTTGTAATTGGCACTTACTGTCGCCACATTACCCACTACAGAAAAGCTGTCCTGCTCATGGGTAAAGCTTGTGGTTTTCTCGTTTGGATTATTAACTTTAACATCCAGCAGCTCCAGGCCCTTATCTGTAAAGTGTACAGACTGGCAATTCAGGTGTTCCTCGCCCTTCACTGCCTGGTCATAGGTGATGGTCACTGAAACAGGTGCCGCCGGCTCAAGCTTTTCTCCATTAGATCTGAACTGAATATCAAAGAATCTTGCAAGAACCACCTTATCTACTCCATCTTCAAAGCCCATGGCTTCTACTGACTGATTGTAGTAGCTTTCATATTCCATGGTGTCAGGTAAAATCTCCGATACCTTCAGAGTTACGTCTTCCGGAAGATTTGCATCAGAGCCGTATCTTACAAGAACTGAATAATCCGGACCGTAATAGGTTAATTCCTTCTGTGAAGCCTTGGAATCGCCTGATTCTTCAGACTCTCCGGCCAGGTCTTCCGGTTTGATCTCGCATGCGTTAGTATGTATATGTTTTTTCAGTCCGCATACATAATCTCCGTTGCTGTCCTTGCAATCATCATTATGTACATGTCCTGTCAGCTCACAATAGAATTTCTGTTTCGGCAACATTCCATATCCAAGGATACGGCTGTCTTCCTGTTCATATGTCAGACGCTGAACTCTGTCGCTTGAGTTGCCCTCTATGGTTACCAGCTTCGCCGGATCATTCTTGGTCTTTGGAATAATCTCTTCAACCAGACCTACGTGATCCGCACTGCCGTCCTCATCCCAGTCAAAGAATATAAGCTCTCCCGGTGCAGGGTTATGTTTATCTACGGTTCTGTATAAGTCATATTCTTCCTGTGACAATCTTGCGATCCATGTCTGGCAGCCTGCATCAAATGGAATTCCGTCAACCTCTGCATAGTTCAGGCAGAAGGATACGAACATGGCACACCAGTCACCGTAACTGTTACCATACCAGGCTCCGTAGCGGGTGTATCCGTTTCTCTCGCCGGAGGCTGTCTCATTATAGTTCTTGTAGCTTTCCTCGTAGCCCAGCTGAGTTCTTGCTATATTTAAAACGTCAACCTTCCATTCTCCCGTAAGCTTTACGTCAGAGAAGGTGCTCTTCCAGATTTCCGAGGTTTCCACATCTGCTGATAAATCGGAGTAGCAATCGGAGCAGTGGGTATGCTCCTCTAACTTGCATGTAAGCTTTCGCTCCGTCTTCTCCGGTTCAATTATCTCAGGCAAAGTACATGTCAGAGTCTTCACCTCTTCATAGCAGCTGTCGTCATGGTGATGCTCGTCCCCTTCCTCCAGGGTACAAATCAGTTCACCCCGTTCTATGGTATAGCATTCATCTCCATGCTCATGTACCTTCGCTTCCTGAGTAACTACTTCTGTATAACATGAATCACTGTGGGTATGTTCCTCCATACCACAGTAAGCTTCCTCCAAGGTTATAGCCGGAAGGATAAGCGCATATGTGGTACAAAAAACCACAATTGCCGCTAGACATGTAACTACCTTCTGCCAGCGTTTTCTGCCACGATATTCTGTTATGTACCCTGTTGCCTGCTGCAGCAAATTTGGCTTCACTTTCTCACTTCCGTTCTATTCAAGAGTTCCGAATCCGGATAAAGGCCAGACTCTAAACACGATTTTACCTACGATTTGTTCTTCTGCAACACATCCTATAGTAGAGTTTCTCGAATCTACTGATGTTGCTCTATGGTCTCCAAGGCAGAAATATCTGTTATCGGGAACCTGATACGGGAATTGAATGTTGCAGTCCCCGTAGGTTTTCTCCGTCAGATATGGCTCATCCAGCATCTGCCCGTCTACATAAACGTTTCCGTCCTTATCAATATTTACCCACTCACCGGGGCCTGCTATACAGCGCTTGACCAGAATCTTGTTGCCCATATAAAAGGCTATCAGGTCACCGGGCTCAAAATCCGCCCCCTTAAGTGAAACAACGATATCCCCTTCATCAAGGGTAGGAGTCATAGAGCTGCCGTATATCTGTAATACCGGCAGCCATATAGTTGCCACCAGCACTGCAACGGCCGCTACAACAATCAGAGTGTATACGGTGCTGCGTAAAACCCTGTTATATCGTGCTCTGTATTTTTCTCTGTCCAGCTCCTTCTCCAGCTGTTCCACGCTGGGAATTTCTACTTCTTTCATTATCTATCTCCACCCGATACTGCATCAAAGCAAAAAGGGACAGAGGTCCTCACCTTTCTGTCCCAGAATTACGCTTTAAGGCACTTTTGAATTGTCTTAATCTGATAGCATCGCTCTTCCAATACATTGTTTGTGATAACCTTGAAAGTTCGTCGTATTGTTAATTTTGATACATTAATATAGAATAAAATAAATTGTCATACTTTAGCATTTTAGATAGTCAGTATATCACATGGTGGTTGAATTTACAATGTAAATGAACAAAATTATTATATATTTAAGTAAACATTTGGTAAAACTTAAGTTATGAAACAATTTGTATTTTTATCCATATTTTGAGTTTCCCAATCACCTACCATTCAATGTCTGCAAGCCACTGATTAAGCTTTTCTTCTCTCTTTTGAAGAGTTTCCGGTAGCATCCTTCAGAGATAATTCTCCCTGAAGCTGGCCATTTTGCGAGTGTACATACACTTGCTGTGCTTGCTATTCTGCTAATTTCCCCAAACCCGTTGACAAAAGGCTCAAAATTGCCTATATAATAAGCAAGTAATGTTCCCCTGTCAGGAGGTTTAGGCAAAATAATAGGTAAATTATTTTCGGGTGAGGTTTTCAATATGAAGTTTGGAGAAAAGATAAGACTGCTGCGCAATGAAAAGAAGCTGTCATAGACGGAACTGGGTAAAATGTGTGGTCTGTCCCTGCGGACGATCCGCAACTATGAAGTAGACGGACGCTATCCGAAGCAGCGCGAGGTTTACGCCAAACTTGCCGCCGCACTCGGATGTGAGGTAAACTTTCTGCTCTCCGAAGACGAAGAATTTGTTCTTCAGGCACAACAGAACTACGGCTACAAAGGCGCGAGGGATGCCGAAGAATTGGTTGCCGGTGTGTCTGCGCTCTTTGCCGGTGGTGAATTGTCCGAGAATGACAAGGATGCTGTGATGCGCGCCTTGCAGGATGCCTATTGGATGGCGAAAGAACGGAACAAGGAAAAGTACACGCCGAAAAAGTATCGGAGATCAATAGAAGTTGAAGAATGAGTTTCATACAGGATGGTTTCTGCATCAAGGTTTAAAGTAGTTTATGTAGCAAGGAAGTGAAAGATATGATATATGCTCAGGATAAGCAGCATGCTCCCGAACGTGTAGAATTAAAAGGA
>JAQXLM010000140.1 GCA_029012125.1 Eubacteriaceae bacterium
AATTCATCAACCGCATCGGTGTATTTGCTGTTTACATTTTACGAAAAGACAATGAAAAAGACAAATGTGCGGACTTAAAATATGTGTGTTCGCACCGGATTTATAGTGTTTAAATTAGATTGGTTATGAATATTCGCACCAAGAAAATCCGATTCCAGTGTTACAAGACGTAACATTGGAATTTTTTATTGTTGCAGCTTGGCTTTCCCTTTTCATAGAAAATCGTCTATTGACATTGGATAAGTAAAAGGCAATAATGGAGTCATAGGCATAATGTTGTTAATCATCCATTTAAAAGGGGAAATTAAAAATGCACAAGAAACTCTGGAACAAAGATTTCATCCTGATAGTACAGGGAAATGCAGTCAGTGCCTTCGGAGACATTCTATACAGCGTAGCCATCGGCTACTGGGTTTATGAGAAGACCGGATCAAGCGCACTCATGGGGATAATGTCTTCCATTTCTATGTTCATGACTATGTTTGTAATGCCTTTCAGCGGCTCTATTATCGATAAGTGCGACAGAAAGAAAGTCATCATCGCTATGGATGCTCTTCGGGGCGCAGTAATGTTTGCTATCGGTATCTTGGCTTTTGCAGATAAACTGAGTGTACCTGCAGTTCTGTTTGCCGCATTTCTGGCATCCCTTTGTACTGTTTTTTTCAGTCCGGCAATCTCAACTCTTATGATTGATGTTATTCCGCCTGATGATATGGTTCGAGGTCAGTCAGTTCATTCCGGCATGGACAGCCTTCTAAATCTGATAGGCAAGGCAGTCAGTGGCGCACTTGTAGCATTTCTTGGTGTTCCACTGATTATCATACTAAACGGAATTTCATATCTGATTTCCGCATTTACTGAAATGTTCATAACTGCCCCAAAAACAATCCAGCAGGGCCAGCCTGTTTCAGTCAAAGGCACGCTAAATGATTTTGTCACTGCAATTAAGGATATCGTAAAAGATCCGTATTTAAAGCTGTTTATTCCCAGCGCTCTCATAATAAATCTGGTTGGATCAGGACCTTTTTCTTTGATGCTTCCTTTTGTTCTGGAAAAAGGTTTCACTGTAGACATGTATGGTTACATAATGTCTGTGGAAATGGCAGCTTCACTAATCTGCGTATTCCTTCTCGGAATATTCAAGCTTAGTCCTCGACTGCGCTTCATACTGCTGGGAACAGGTTATGTTGTTTCTTGTGTATTCTATGCAATAGCCTTTATGGCCGATGACTTTATAGTCATCTGCGTATTTCTGTTCCTGGGTGGCTTTTGCAACACTATGGGCAATACCATATTTATTTCAGCTTTGATGCTGGCACTGCCTGAGGCAAATCGAGGTGGTATTCTTGGTTTCGTAGATTCCTCCTGTGCCGGAGGTGCAGCTCTTTCTGCTGTAATCTACGGAGTGTTATGTGACTGCTTCTCAATAAGCGTCGTATTTGTAATAGGAACCGCCTTATCAGCTATTCCAATCATATATTTGTGCATTCAGAAGAACACCCGACAATTCATTCTGGAGCATTAAGGTATCAAAAAAAGACTATCGACCGGCAATATCTGTCAGTTGATAGTCTTCATTATTCTTCATGTTTTCTGCTTTCTGCCACGTATTAGCTCATTGCCCCATTCTTTGCAGCCTTGTCCAGTTCCATGTTGTTCTTAACAACACCAATCTTCTTTTCATACTTCTCAGCCAGTTCTTCTTCACCGTTCACCTTATAGATTTCAATCAGTTCATTCATGGTATCGATGTTGCTTGGCGAAAGCTTAAGCACCTCCTTGAAGTTCTGTTCAGCCTTATCCAGGTCTCTCAGTTCTTTATAAGCTACCCCCAGATAATACCATAGCGGCCACCAGTTGTTAAATCTTTCATCTTCAGTATAAACCGAAAGCACACGGATACCTTCTTCATAACGTCCGCTCAAAACATCGTTATATCCCTGCTCAATCTTAACAGGCTCCTGCAGCTTGTCCAGCCATTCCTGAACCTCTTCTTTCTGCTCCTTGTTTTCTGACAGTTCCATAAAGGTTTCCCATGTCAGCTTTGCCTTCACATAAAGCCCCAGATTCAGATAAGCATATCCCAGGAAATAGAAGCCCATGTCAAAGTCAGGTTTTTTCAGGGTCAGCTTTTCAAAAGCTTCAAGTGACTCAGCCTTATAGCGGCCGATATACTCTTCGCCCTCACCCATTTCATAAGTATCCTTACATGCTCTTCCGTAGCAGTACAGAGCATCTACAGATTCAGGGTCAATAAGAAGGGCGCCTCTGAAGCAGATTAATGCATAGTTGAAATCTTTGTTGGCCGCAGCCTCTACTCCTTCATTTATAAGTGGTTTCACAAAATCCTTCGTAAAAGTTCTAGTAATGTATGCAACGTAATTGTCTCTATGTTTAAAATTAATGTCACATCCGATTATGAATGCCATGTTCTTTGCGATGACAAGGGTAGACAGGCCTGTCATTTCCGTTCTTCTGATAGGCACGGGAACCCCTGTCAGTATGTCCGCAATACCTGCTTTCTCCATATAGCTGTCTGACAATTCATCAAAGATAAAATCGTCTACATAGGGTATCAGGTATTCTCCTATTCTATCCTGTAACTGCTGAATTTCCATTATATATCCCATCCTTTTTTATAAAATTTCTTCACTGCGTCAAAGTTCATAGTGTCTTCAAGATCCTTCATAATCACCTTTCTAAGGCGTTCTGTTTTATCTGTGTCACATCCAGATACTTTAACGACGTATTTCATCAGAATTCTGTAGAGGTCTTCTTTCTTGTGTGATCTGTGCTGATAGCCTTCCTCATAGAAGAAGTCGCTCAGGCTTTTGTAAAACTCAAAGGGTTCCGCGCCGGTCTCATTCATAAGAGTCTTCAGGCTGTTTACGAATCCCCCTTTATTACTATACAGATCAAGTAGGTTTTCTATCATTTTAAGCCTTACAATATCCATGGAGGAAAGCCACCTGTTGGAAATTATCTCGTAGGGAGGCTTTTTCCCATATCTGTACAGATTTTCCTCTCTTTCTGCCAGCTTTCGTATCTCGGTCCCCTTAAGCACTTTCAGAAAACCAAGCTGCAGATTATCAGCACCCAGAGAGTACACATCATTAAAGGATTTTCCAAAGGTTTGAAAATCTTCACAGGGCAGTCCTGCAATAAGATCCACGTGCATGTGAATGTTTCCCATACCTATTATTTTTGATACATTCTCAAAAATACCTTCCACCTTCGGATTTCTGTTAACTGCACGCAAAGCGTCTGCACATGTACTCTGAACGCCCACCTCCATCTGAAACAGACCCGGTCTGGCCTGCTGCAGCAGCTGAAGCAGTCTGTTGTCCAGCAGCTCTCCGCATATTTCAAAATGAAAATTTGTCTTTCCGTTGTCATTTCGGATTAGAAAATCCCAGATTTCAAAGGCTCTGTCCCTATCAAAATTAAAGGTTCGGTCTATGAATTTTACCTGCTTGACCTCTTTATCAATAAAGTATTTCAGTTCCTGCTTCACTCTGTCCATAGGCAGAATTCTGATGGTCTTGTCTATGGAGGAAATGCAGTAGGCACATCTGTAAGGGCATCCTCTTGATGTTTCGTAATATATTACCTTATCAGTTTCAACCGGTAACAAATCATAAGGGAAAGGAATGTTTTCCATGGGAAAAACCTCTTCTCCCTCACCGGTACATGCTCCCTTAATTATGCCCTCGGGCAGATCTCCATATGCGGCAAGCTCTCTGCACATGTTATGGAAGGCATCCTCTCCTTCTCCTCTGATAACACAGTCCACCCAGGGATTCTCTGCCATAAAGGCTTCTGTCTCATAGCTCACCTCAGGTCCACCGCAAAGTATCTTCATCTTCGGACACGCCTGCTTAAGCTTTTCTCCCAGCTCTGAGATTTTCTCCATATTCCATATATAGCATGAAAAGCATACAAGGTCGTAGTTTCCTCTTACTATCTCTCCATAAATATACTCCTGAGGATTATTTATGGTAAACTCCTGAAGGATAACATCTTCCGGTGAGAAGTGTCTGCGAGCAACGCAGTACAGATATTTCAAAGCAAGATTGGAGTGCACGTATTTTGAATTCAGGGTTGTCAGTAGTATTTTCATCTTTTACAGTGCTCTAAACCTTTCATCCTTCAGCATTCCGGTATTCTCCATAGCCATCTTCAGCTTGTTCATCAGCATTTCCTTGTCTGCCGGCAAGTCGCCTCTCAGGGAAACATAGTTAGACGCATGGTTGCTTCTGAAAACACAAGGCTTTGTCGGATTGGTATGCTTTAACATCAGGTATGCTTCTGCTACGACTTCCTCTCCTGACAAGAGCTCCAACTCACCACTTTCGATTTGCTGTGTAATAGGTGCTCTGCGGTCCAGCATCAAAGTCAGCAGACTTACATATGATGCGTTCATTTCACTTATCATCTTACCTGTCTCGATGGCATGCTCCTCCCAGTCTGCCCTTCCTGCCAAGCCGGATATGAAAGTAACGGAGGCTTTGATGCCACTGTCTTCAATCTTGTGAACCGCTTCAATAAGCTGTTCTCTGGTAACGCCCTTATGAACATTATCGAGAACCTTCTGACTTCCTGATTCTGCGCCAAGGTAAATCATTCCCACCCCGTTATCGTACAGTTCCTTAAGTTCTTCCGGTGTTTTTCTCAAAACATCCTTGGCTGAACCGTAAACACTTACTCTCACGCACTCAGGAAACAGTTCCCTAATCTTATTCAATATCACCATCAGCTTGCTGTTTGCAAGGCACAGGGCATCTCCGTCACAAAGGAAAATCTTTTCAACTCTGCGATAGGTTCTGCGTGCCATTTCCAGATCCTCCAGAACCTCCTTCACATCACGGACTCTGAATCTCTTATCCTTGAACATGCTGCAAAAAGTACACTTGTTGTGCGAGCAGCCTATGGTTACCTGAATTAACAGGCTATACGCTTCACTTGGCGGTCTGTAAATATCGCCCTCATATCTCATCGATGAATTCCTCCTATACAAATATCTATTGCACAATTCTTTTTAATGTAATACTATATATATTAACAGAGATATGAAACTTATTCAATAGATTTAAGGGGGATTGATTCTATGCACAAGATTGAATCCGATAAGAAGAAAAATGCACGGGGTGCACTGATTTCAGCCATTGTTATCATTGCATTATCACTTGCCTATATTGGTTTTCTTATTTTGATATTACCGTCTGCACTGGATGATCCGATATCGTTACCTGTGTTTTTAATACTGATACTGATATACGTTGCAGTCATCGTGGGAACTTTGATTGCACTGCATCAGAGACGTAAAGAGATAGAAGAAGGCGAAATTTATGACGCCAGAAAGTATTAGACAGGAGGAGCTGCATATGAAAATTTTAAACCTTCCTTATTATCCGGGAAAAGAAATCGAACCGTTGGACATGGTTAAGGGAACCGTTGTTATGAGTAAGAATATCGGAAAGGATTTCATGTCCGGTATGAAAACTATCGTTGGTGGTGAGCTGAACAGCTACACAGAAATGTTAAACGAGGCTCGTCAGATTGCCGTTAAGAGAATGGTTGATGAGGCGGAAAGCCTTGGTGCTGACGCAATCATCAATGTAAGATACGGTTCATCTGCAGTAATGCAGGGCGCAGCTGAGGTTATTGCTTACGGAACAGCTGTAAAGCTGAAATAAGCCTGGCTTGCCGATTTGAAAATACGCACTTTAAAAGGTCAGATTCCAAGTTGGGAATCTGACCTCTTTTCAATTATTTCGCCTTTCCTATATGGTCTATGGTTACATTCTTTCAGGTGCTTTCATACCTAACAGAGCAAGACCGTTCTTGATTGCATTCTTGGCAGCCATTACCAGAGCAACCTTTGCAACCTTTTCATCTTCGTTTTCTACCAGTATGTGTTCATCATGATAGAAACGGTTAAATGCCTGTGCCATATCCACGATATGTCTTGTTACGATTGAAGGTTCATACTTTTCACCGGCATCAATAACTACTGCAGGGAACTTGTAAATCAGCTTAGCAAGCTGGTAAGCACTTTCACTGCACAGATATTTGCAGTCTGCCTGGCCGGAAGCAGCCTTGGCAACTACATCCTCACCTGCTCTGCGTAATACGGATGCGCATCTTGCGTGAGTATACTGAACATACGGACCTGTTTCTCCGTCAAAGTTAAGAACCTTATCCCAGTTAAATACATAATCCTTGATTCTGTTGTTGGAAAGCTCCTGGAAGACAACAGCACCGATACCAACTTCCTTTGCAACCTGGTCGATATCAACTTCTGAATCCTCCTGATTCTTTTCAACAATGATTTCTCTTGTCTTTTCTACAGCCTTATTAAGAACGTCTTCCAGGAATACAACTCTTCCGTGTCTTGTTGACATTGTTCCTTCTGCAAGGCTAACAAGTCCAAATGGCACATGTACGCAGTCCTTTGCATATTCGTAGCCCATCAGGCTAAGAATTTTAAACCACTGCTGGAAGTGCAGGTTCTGCTGAGATGCAACTACGTAGATGTTCTTGTAGAAATCGTATGTTTCCTTTCTGTATACTGCAGCAGCAATGTCTCTTGTAATGTAAAGGGTTGATCCGTCAGACTTTGTAATCAGTGCAACTCCAAGACCGTATTCTTCCAGGTCAACGATTTTAGCTCCCTGTGATTCCTGCAGAAGGCCCTTTTCTTCAAGCTCTTTAACGAATCTTGGCATCTTATCTGAGTAGAAGCTTTCACCGTTATATGAATCGAATTCGATTCCAAGCATTTCATATACCTTTGTGAATTCTTTCAAAGATTCGTCTCTGAACCACTGCCATAGCTCAACTTCCTCAGGTTCTCCCTTTTCCAGCTTAGCGAAGATTTCTCTTGCTTCGTCCTCCAGCTCAGGATGAGTTTCTGCTTCAATGTGGAATTTAGTGTAGTACTCAAGAAGAGTCTTAATAGGCTCGTTAATAACATCTTCTTTATTTCCCCAGTGTCTGTATGCACAGATCATCTTACCGAACTGTGTTCCGTAGTCGCCCAGATGGTTAATTCTTATAACATCATATCCCATTGCATCGTAAATCTTGTATAAAGAGTTTCCGATTACAGTACTTCTGATATGTCCGATGTGGAAAGGTTTTGCAATGTTAGGTGATGAATACTCTACAATAACAGGCTTGTGCTCGCCCAGCTCACTCTTACCGAAATCATCACCCTTGGTAATTACTTCATCCAGTATGTCCTTCACAAATTCTTCCTTGGAAATAAACATATTTACATATGCATTTACCTGTTCAACCTTTTCGAACAGCTCGCATTCACTGATTCCTGCAGCAATGCCCTTTGCAATCAGTGGTGGAGCCTTGCGCATTACCTTAGCAAGCTTGAAGCATGGGAAAGCATAGTCACCCATCTTGCTGTCCTGAGGAACCTCAATCATGTCCATTATCTCTGAAAGCTCTAATCCTTCAACCTGTTCAGCGAGAACCTTTGCTATCTCTTCCTTAAAATTTACCATTTTCGTTAATCTCCTTTTCTGTTATAACTTTGATTCCTAAATCTTTCAATAGTGCGGTAAAGCAGCCGTCTCCGGAAACCGTTGTCTTCGAAAAGGTTCCGTCGTATATTATTCCGCTTCCGCAGCTTGGGCTGTTGGCTTTCAGTATTGCCCCTTCAATAGTTTCTCCTCTTTTTTCGGCCTCAGCTAATGCCTTCTCAAGTGAAGCGGCAGAGCCGGCCTGAAAATTAAGAGTAACATCCTTTCCTTCACGATCTATTACCTTATCTCCCACTCTCTCTGCGGGAGGTCTTGGAACAGGCAGTCCGCTTATGGCCTCGGGACACACAATCATGAAGGAATGCTCCTCTGAAAACCTGACAACAGCTTCATTATAGTTATTCCCACCATCGTATTTGGTGTTTTTGCCCAGAAGACATGCACTTATAAGATACATATTATTCCCCCTTCAGCTTTACTATAGTGACACCGTCGCCACCCTCGTTATAATTACCTTTTCTGAATGATGCAACGTGCTTGTGTCTTTTCATCATATTTCGGAGACCTTTCATAAGAATTCCTTCTCCTCTGCCATGAATTACAGTGACTTCCTGAAGTCCTGCCACATATGCATCGTCCAGATATTTATCTACATCCATTACGGCATCGTCAAGGTTCTTTCCCTGAACGTTAATGGAGATTGATACATTTTGTGCTTTCGCCTTATATAAACCGCCATATGACGATTTTGATTTAGGCTTCTTCTTTTTCTCTGTTCCGTCTACTATGAGAACAAGATCATCCAGATTTAGATTTGCCTTCATGATACCGATCTGAACCATCAGATTTCCATCCTTATCAGGCAATGTCATTATTTCTCCGTTCTGATCCAGAGACAGCACCTTTACTCTGTCGCCTACTTTAATCTCACTGGCCTTAACAGGATTGCTGTTAACCTGTCTGATGATTTTTTCGGCGTACTTGTCCTCCGACTCCTTAATTCGTCGTCGACTCTTATCAAATTTCTTATTTCTTTCTCCGAGACTTTCCAGCTTTGACAGTTCCTTAAGCTCCTTCTGAACCTGATTTGCCGTCTCTCTGGCTTCTCGGATAAGTTCTCTCGCTTCCTCTCGGGCATCAGCAATGATTTTCTCCTTGCGCCTATCCAGATCAGCAAGCTTTTTATCTATTTCTTCAGCCTTCTGCTTCATAGACAGGTTGACTCTGATGGCCTCGTCTCTTTCCGCTTCGGCTTTCTTTTTGTCTGCTTCTATTGCACTGATAACATCCTCAAATTCAATGTCCCCATGTTCAATAAGCTCTGAGGCTCTGTCAATCAGACTGTCTGACAGGCCAAGCTTTCTGGAGATCTCAAAGGCATTGGATTTTCCCGGTACACCTATGGATAATCTGTATGTCGGACTCAGTGTCTCTATATCGAATTCCATGGATGCATTTTCCACGCCTTCGGTGGATAGTGCATATTTTTTCAGCTCGTTGTAGTGTGTAGTTGCCACAGTAGTAGCACCGCTTCGGTACAAGGTCTCCAGAACGGATATGGCAAGAGCCGCTCCCTCTGTAGGATCCGTTCCTGCTCCCAGCTCGTCAAGGAGTATCAAAGAAGCCTCATCTGCATCGCCTACAATTACCACTATGTTCTTCATATGAGATGAGAATGTTGACAGACTCTGCTCTATGCTCTGCTCATCTCCGATGTCCGCAAAGACTTCCCTGTAAATCGGCAACTGACTGGTTCCCAGTGCAGGAATATGCAGACCGCTCTGTGCCATCAAAGCAAGCAGCCCTAAAGTCTTCAGGGTTACGGTCTTTCCTCCTGTATTAGGTCCTGTTACAACCAGAGTTCTGTAATCCTGACCTACGGAAACATTAATAGGTACTACCTTCTTAGGGTCAATCAAAGGGTGTCTTCCCTGGCGTATGTCCAGATATCCTTTATCGTTAATGGTAGGTTCCTCTGCTCTCATCCTTCCGGACAGCTTTCCCTTAGCCATTATGAAATCCAGTTGGATCAGAAGCTTCTGATTATTTTTGATGTCGTGATAGTGTTCAGATACACCCTCCGACAGTTCTGTCAGTATTCTGGCTATTTCCGCTTCCTCTGCTATTTCCAGTTCTCTCAGTTCGTTGTTAAGATTGACTATTACCTGAGGCTCTACGAAAAGTGTTGAACCTGCCTTGGACTGGTCATGAACTATCCCGGGAAATCTGGAGCGGTGTTCCTGCTTGACAGGAATAACGTATCTTCCGTCTCTCATGGTGACTATGGAGTCCTGAAGGTATAATCTGTTTTCAGATGAGTTTATTATATGATTCATCTTAGCTCTTATTGCATCATTTTGCCTTGCTATGCTTCTCCTTATGCTTCTCAGCTCTGAGGAAGCATTATCACTCATCTCGTCCTCGGACAGAATACACCTGTCGATATCATCAGCCAGCCGCGGCATGGTGACAATAAGCTCCGTCATAGACCTAATCATTGGCAAAGGTGGTACATCACTGCCCTTCATAAAAGAAACCACTCGGGAGGCAATGGACAGGTTATAGTGTACCTGCAGCAGCTGCTTCATGTTCAATGTGCCGCCTTTCCTTGCAAAATCAACGGCTCCGTCTATATCGTAGATTCCTCCTGTAGGCAGCGGTCCTTTATGCACAATAAGGTCAACCGCTTCTGTAGTTGACCTTAGTTCTTCTGAAATGACACGTACGTCAGTATACGGGCGAAGCTCAGATATCAGCTTTCTGCTCATTTCTGAGCCTGCCTCACCTTCCAAAAGCTCAATTATTTTGTTGTATTCCAAAACATCCAGTGCTTTTTGGTTCATAGAGTTTTATCCTCTCAGTTTTTCTATTTCGCTTTTCAGACGAATGTTTTCCATCTGTAAATCAAAGAATGAGTTTTCGTACTCACTGCACTTTGCCTGCAGCTCTTCGATTTTGGAGCTTTCTTCCTTCTGAAGGTTTTTCATGCTCTTTACACTTTCCTGATACTTTGCGTAGTTGCTCTTTGCATCCTCCCACATTTTCAGGTAATACTTGGAATCATTCTCAAGCTGTGCCTTTGCAATACCCAGCTGCTCCACCTGGCTCAGTGCATCAAAGTATTCTTCAGCTATGTTAATGGCCGATAGAATACCAATATTGCCACCGGCTTCGCCTGCCACTCTACTGATAAGGCGCATCTTGTTGTCAACATATTCGGCAATTTTAATGATGGTCTCCTCCGGTTTATCTCCGGTAATGGTGTACTCCTGGCCGTAAATCTTTACTGTTACTTTGTTTTCCATGGTATTCTCCTCATTATCAACATGCTGATATTCCATCTTATTATCAAATTAAGATTCTCTTATCATTGCTCCGATTTTTTCCTTCAGTGCCTCTACAATAGCGCTGTGGGCTTTATCTACCTCTTCGTCGGTAAGAGTTCTGTCATCATGTCTGTAGGTTAAGCTGAAAGCAACGCTCTTGCATCCTTCTGCTACCTGTTCTCCTCTGTATACGTCAAACAGCTTTACGTCTTTCAGAAGGTCGTTTGCCGCTCCTCTGATAACATCTTCCATATCTCCTACAAGAACATCTTCCTTAACGATCATAGCAATGTCTCTTGATGAAGCAGGGTGCTTAGGAAGCTGCTTGTACTGAATTTCCTTATTTGATATTTCTACAATCAGGTCAAAGAACAGTTCAGCACCGTATGCTCTTACTCCAAGTCCGAAGTTTTCGCATACGTCAGGATGAATTTCTCCCATTATACCCAGTTCAACCTCTTCACCGAACTGATCCTTAGTAATTATTCTTGCACATCTGCCCGGATGATAAGTTCTGTATTCTGACTCTGCAACAAACTTAAGGTCAGTAATTGCAAGCTTTTCAAGAAGTGTAACAATCATTCCCTTAAGAGTGAAGAAGTCTTCATCTTTACCGTAAGTACCGATTGCAAGGTTTCTTGATTCAAATGGAAGAGCACTTTCTATCATGAGATTCTTCATGAATGTGATGCCGATTTCATATGCTCTTACCTTCTCTACACCTCTGGAATAGTTACGTCCGAGAACCTCCAGCATGCTTGGCATTAAGATTGTTCTCATGGCAGCTGTATCTTCACCCATAGGATTGATGATTTCAACAAAATTTCTTTCCCATGAGTCTGCATCTACTCCTACAGCATCCAGTATCTTATTATTAGAGAATGAGAATGTCTGAATTTCATTTGCACCCATTCCACAAAGAATGTCACGAGTCATATCTCTAAGAATCCAGCTCTTGGAGAACTCTCCTGTTGTAGCTACTTCAGGCAATGTATTAGGAAGATTGTTGTAGCCGTAAAGTCTTGCAACCTCTTCTACATAGTCAACTTCCTCAAGAAGGTCCTGTCTTACTGTAGGAGGAGTAACATACATGTCATCTCCTTCACCTTCAACCTTCATTTCAAGTCTGTGGAAATACTCAACCATCTGCTCTCTGGAAATATCTGTTCCCAGAACTTTGTTGATTCTGCTTACTCTTGCAAGCACTGTAGGTGCAGTCTCAGGTTTTTTGTATACGTCTACGCTTCCGTTAAGTACTTTACCGCATCCAAGCATTTCAACCAGCTTACATACTCTGTCTGCAGCTGCTTCGCAAAGGTTAGGGTCGATTCCCTTTTCATATCTTCCTGATGCCTCAGTTCTCAGACCCAGCTTCTTGGATGTCATTCTTACACTTGAGCCCAGGAATGTTGCTGACTCGATAACTACTGTGTTTGTATCCTCTACGATTTCGGAATCCAGACCACCCATAACTCCTGCAACGGCAATAGGCTTCTCTGCATCGTTAATCATCAGTGTATCTTCAAACAATTCTCTTTCATTTCCGTCAAGAGTTGTGAATTTATCGCCTGCATTAGCTGTATCTACGATAATCTTGTTTCCTGCAATGCTTCTGATATCAAAAGCATGCAGAGGCTGACCGTATTCAAGCATTACGAAGTTTGTAATATCTACCATGTTGTTGATAGGTCTCATACCTGCAGCCATCAGTCTCTTCTGTAACCACCATGGGGACTGTTCGATTTTAACATCTTTGATAACTCTTGCTGTATATCTCTTGCACAGGTCTGATTTAACTTCTACGGAGATGTAGTCTGCTGCGTTTTCATCAGTCTTTTCGCAGTCCAGTTCAGGATAACGAAGCTTTGTGTTGAAAGTAGCTGCTGCTTCTCTTGCCATACCAAGCATGGATAAGCAGTCAGGTCTGTTTGGTGTGATTTCGAAGTCGATTTTGTAATCGTGAAGGCCAAGAGCCTCCGTTACTTCTTCACCCAGGTGATCATCCCAATTTCCAGGGAACAGCCAGATACCGTCTTTGGATACCATCGGGGCAATCTTATCTTCATATCCCAGTTCCTGAGGTCCGCACAGCATACCTTCGGATTCTACACCTCTAAGCTTACCCTTTGTAATTGTAACGCCGCCTTCAACCTTTGGCTGTCCGTGAAGCGGACCCGGAATGTGGCTGTTATCTGTAGCTACAGGAACATATGCACCTTCGTAAACGTTTGTTGCTCCTGTCACGATCTGAACAGTTCCTTCTTTACCAAGGTTAATCTGACAAACTACCAGTTTATCTGCATCGGGATGCTTTTCAATCTTATCTATTCTTCCGACTTTTACGCCTGAAATGCCTGTACCCAGTTCCTCGCAAGTCTCCAGGTTGGAGCCGGACATGATCATGCTGTCACAGAACTCCTTGGCAGACACATTTACGTCTGTATAATCCTTTAACCATTCTAATGATACTAACATTTAACTCTAAACCTCCTATTTGAACTGGTTGATGAATCTCATATCGTTTTCTGTAAGCAGTCTGATATCGTCGATTCCGTACTTAAGCATTGCGATTCTCTCTACACCCATACCTACAGCGAAGCCTGTGTACTTTTCAGTATCAATTCCGCCTGCACGGTGTACGTGTGGATGAGTCATTCCACATCCCAGGATTTCAATCCATCCGCTTCCCTTACATACCGGACATCCCTTTCCGCCACACTTGAAGCAGGAAACGTCCATTTCGGCACTTGGCTCTGTAAATGGGAAGTGATGTGGTCTGAACTTAGTTCTTGTTTCCGGTCCAAACAGTTTCTTTGCCATATGGTCCAGTGAACCCTTAAGGTCTGCCATGGTAATATCCTCACCGATTACCATCATTTCAATCTGATGGAAGGTGTGGGAGTGGGTTGCGTCAGGTGTGTCACATCTGTAGCATGCGCCCGGCATAAGAACCTTGTATGGCAGTGAAAGTTCTTTTTCTGCTCTTACTTCGCAGGATGAAGTATGTGGTCTCAGACATACATCCTTTGATACATAGAAAGTATCTGTCAGGTCTCTTGCAGGATGAGTCTCAGGTGAGTTCAAAGCGTCGAAGGTGTTATACACTGTATCGATGTCCGGTCCTTCATACACTGAATATCCCATTGAGCGGAAAATTCCGACTACTTCATCTATTACCTGTGTTACCGGGTGTTTTACACCATATGTAACTTCCTTTGCAGGCTCTGTAACGTCAATTTTTTCAGCCTTGAATTTTGCTTCCTTTGCAGCAGCTTTGATTTCAGTAACCTTTTCCTTTAGCAGCTCCTCAAATTCAGCCTTAACCTTATTGGCAGCCATACCCAGTGCTTTCTTCTCTTCCGGTGCAAGTTTACCCATTGAACGAAGAATTTCTGTAAGCTGTCCTTTTTTTCCTAAAACCTTTACTCTTATTTCTTCTGTATCTGCCATTGAAGTGGCTTTTAGCAGCTGTGCCTTCGCTTCCTCCAGCACTGAATTAAGTCTTTCTTGCATTTTTTATAACCTCACATTTTTATTTTTTTCGTTGGGCCTCATACATGAGAATGCCCGCTGCAATACTTGCATTCAACGATTCCAGCCTGCCCTGCATTGGAATCTTGATTTTGACATCTGCCATGTTCATGAGTTCCCCGGACACACCGTTACCCTCGTTACCGATAACCAGTGCCACATTCTCAGACAGGTCTTCGTCAAAATAGAATTTGTCGGTATCAAAGCTTGTAACCACCAGCTTAAGTCCCAGCCGGTCACACAGCTTTCTAAGCTCCCTATTATCCTCGACATGAATAATAGGGTTCCTAAAGACTGAACCGGCTGCTGCCCTAATAGTCTTCGGTGAAAAGACGTCAGCGGTTCCCTTTAGCGTAATGACCCCGGAATAACCTGCGCCCTCAGCTGTTCTTATGATAGTGCCGATATTTCCCGGATCCTGTAATCTATCCAAAACAACATAGTTGTTTTTTCCACAATCATCGGATATGAGATTATCTATCCCATATTCTCTTTTTCTTACTACGGCCAGAATACCCTGACTGGTTTCCGTCTGTGCCAGCTTATCAAAAAGCTTTGGCTCCACAGCAAAGGCAAGCTTTTCCCATTTCTCAGCCATTAGGCCTTTATCCCTGTAATAGTCGAGCCTGCTGCTGCTGATAAAAATGGTCTCTGCAAGGCCATAGTTTAATGCTTCTTCCACCAGATTCTCGCCTTCAACCAGATAGAGACCTTCCCTGTCCCTGTACTTTTTCTGTGAAAGCTTCATAGCATCCTTAAATATTCTGTTGTCCTTCGATATTATCTCTCTCATACAATATTGTCCTAAAAGGGTGCTTTCTTCTCCTTTCTGGAAAAATGGCGAAAAAGCCGGTCGTACAATACCGGCTTTTGGATAAGCAGTTCTAAATTATCTTGTAAGGAATGTTGGTATATCTCCGAATCTTGAGTCCTTTGCGTCCTCATCTTTTGTCTCTTCGAAGATATCGCTAAGTGTAACTCTTCTTCCTACAAGTCCCTCCTCTGTAACGACTTCCTCCGACGCTGGCTTCTTGGCGCTTGGTTTGACAATCTGTATAGGATCCTCGTCCAGACCTTCGCCAAAACCTGTAGCGATTACAGTAACAGCCACTTCGTCGTTCATATGTTCACTGACTGCAGCACCGAAAATGAGTATTGCATCTTCATCTGCCTGATCCTGCACTAAGCTTGCAATTTCATTTACTTCCATCATTCCCAGATCGTAACCGCCGGATACGTACAGCAGGATTGCTCTTGCTCCCTCGATAGTAGTTTCCAGTAATGGACTTTCAACCGCTGCCTTAACTGCATTCTTAGCTCTGTCTTCGCCCTTTCCGCGACCTGTTCCCATGTGGGCAATGCCTCTGTCTGTCATAACTGACTTTACGTCTGCAAAGTCCACGTTAATGAGAGCAAATTCGGAAATCAGATCTGAAATTCCCTGTACGCCCTGGCGAAGCACGTCATCAGCCATATTGAAGGCCTCAATCATTGTAGTGTTCTTTTCACAGCTCTGAAGTAATTTGTCATTAGGTACGACTACCAGTGAGTCCACATACTTCTTCAGGAAGCTTAGACCAAGCTCAGCCTGATTCCTTCTCTTTCTGCCTTCGAATGAGAAAGGCTTGGTTACCACACCTACTGTAAGAATACCCATATCCTTAGAAGCCTTAGCTATAATAGGTGCAGCTCCTGTTCCTGTTCCACCGCCCATTCCTGCAGTGATAAATGCCATGTCTGCTCCCTCAAGCAGATCCTGAATTTCGTCCAGTGTTTCTTCTGCAGATCTTTGACCGATTTCCGGATTTCCGCCTGCACCAAGACCTCTGGTCAGTTTTTCTCCTATCTGAACCTTTGTTTCAGCTTTACATCTATTAAGTGCCTGTTTGTCCGTATTAACGGCAATAAACTGAACACCCTGTAATCCGGCATCAATCATACGGTTGACTGCATTACATCCGCCGCCTCCAACACCGATGACTTTGATTACCGCCGGTTTGTCTATGCCCGTTTCAAATTGCAACATATTCTGACTGCCTCCTTGCATCCCATAATTTAATATATTTTATCACAATATTACCTTATTTGCACTACCTAATTGCACTATATTTGTACTATTTTCACAGTTAAATTCATCAAAATGTTGGTGAGAATGACATATATCCGTTATCTCCCAGATTCAATGTTCCTCGTTTCATGTTGTTTTTTATGAACATGTTTACAACCTTCTGCAATTCACCTGATTTTATGGTTTTCTTCATCTGCTTCGGCGTTCCCTTTACCAGCAGGGTGTCAAATATGTATGCTTTGATTGTAACCTTGGAAACATCTATTTTCTTGAAGTACAGATCCCCCTCCTGCATTACGCTAAGCATGTCCAGTGTGGTTTCGAGAATCTGTTCCTTTTCAACTCCAATATGTTCTCCTACGTCCATTTTACTGATTTTAAGTCCCTTTATCAACGTGATCTTAGGGTCCACATCTCCCTTACGAAGAACTATGCCTGTAGGATCGATTACGATATATTTGTCTCCGTAGATCACTGCTGCAATCTGAGTTCTTTCCTGAACCTGTATTATCAGGGTGTCAGGAAGCTTTCTTTTTACCTTTACCTCTGTGAAATAAGGATCCTCCCGAAGGCGTTCCTTGATGGTTCCGCTTCCGGTTCCCCAGATAATGTTTCCCCCTGTCACTGCTCCCGAAATGTTTATAACCTGAGAATCGGAATAGTATGAGTTTCCTTCAACCTCAATGGTTTTGACATCAAAGATACTTGAGGAGAGAAACAATCCGATAGCTGCAAATACTCCCGCCAACGCCAAAAAACGCAAGAGATAGTTCTTTTTCTTGCGTGTTTTTTTCTGTCTGTCTACATGATTGAACTCAATATTCTCATAATCTTCGTAGTAGCCATACTCTCTGTTGTCGTTGCTGTAATTATCGCTCATCTTTTCTTATCTCCGAGTATATCATGTCACATGTGTCAACAGGTGCACATTCCAGGCTGGCCTTGCTCATTTTATCCAGCAGTTCCCTGTCATTATACAGCTTCATTATTTTTCGGATAACATCTTCCCGGTCCAGATCCTTTTCCTCAATCAGATAGCATCCGCCATTATCTGCAACTGCCTTGGCATTATAATACTGGTGATTTCCTGCCGCCTCAGCAAAAGGAACCATTATGGAAGCTTTGCCGCAAACGGTGGTTTCAGCAACGGAAAGAGCTCCCGATCTGCTTATTACTATATCCGATGCGGCCAGATAATCCGGCATGTTATCGATATAGTCTTTTATCATTATGTTATCGCCGAGGATTATTCCATTTTCCTCAGCCGTCTTTTTCACATCATTACAATGCCTTTTTCCTGTACCGAAAATAAAAGACATTCCCTTGTGACGGTTTACGGTCTTAAGTATTTCAATACCTACGTCGTTAAGTATTTCCGAACCCTGGCTTCCTCCGAAAAGAAATATTACAAAATCATCCTGGGCAATTCCCAGTCTTTTTCTTGCCAGCTGCCTGTCAGCATCGTAAAATGCTCTCCTCACAGGGTTACCCACATATTTCAGCTTTTCCTCGTTCTTAAAATATTTGGCTGCATCCCTGAATCCAAGAAATATTCTTCTTGCTCTGCTCTCAAGCATTTTATTGGCAGTCCCTGCGAAGGCATTCTGTTCATGAAGATAGCATCGCGCCCCATAGCTGTGAGCAGCAATTATAACCGGTACACACACAAAGCCACCTGTTCCGATTACTACCTCCGGCTTGAATTCCTTCATGATTCGTTTCGCCTGAGATATTCCCTTCAGAATATCCATTCCAGACCGGAAAAGGGCTTTGATGCTGCTTCTGTTCAGACTGTTGGCATCCACCAGCCTGAGACTGTACCCGGCTTTAGGTACGATTTCCTCTTCTATGCAGCCGTAGTTCCCTATATACAGAATTTCTGAATCCGGCTCCTTTTCTTTTATTTTATCAGCAATAGCTATGGCCGGGTATATGTGTCCGCCTGTTCCTCCACCGGTAACGATTGCCCTCATTTCTGTTCCTCCTCATGTCTGCTCTTCTTGGAAACGTTCAGCACGATTCCCATAGAAGCCATAAAAATCCATAGCGAGTTTCCTCCATAGCTTATAAACGGTAATGCAACACCCGTAGGCGGCATAGATGACGTTACAACAGCAACATTAAATATCACCTGAAGTGCCAGCATAATGGTAATGCCGCCACACATCAACATACTGAATCTGTCAGGAGCGTTAAGGCATACATGGAAACATCTCCATATCAGTATAAGGTAAACAGCAAGCAGTGCCAACAGGCCCACAAATCCCAGTTCTTCGCCGATTATAGCCAGGATAAAGTCATTCTGCGGTTCAGGCAGATACAGATTTTTTTGCAGACTCTTTCCCAGTCCCAGACCGAAAAGCCCGCCTGAGCCCAGAGCCAGCAGAGACTGAACTACTTGGAATCCGTCGCCAAGAGGATCCTCAAAAGGATCAACGAAGCTGAGAATTCTCTTCTTCCAGTGAGCAGCCGCACCTATTTTATCTCCGAATAACACTATGGAACCAATACCTCCGCCTGCCACAAATAAAGCTAAAAACACATATCTCCACTTCAGACCTGCGATGAACATTATTCCTGCGATAATTCCACATACGGTCAAGGCGGTGGAAAGGTTAGGCTGCTTCATAATCAGTCCTGCGGTTATCCCCATTACGATTACCATGGGAAGTATGCCTTTTCTGAAGGAGAGAATCAGCTTCGAATCTGTAGAAAGATAAGCTGATACGAATATTATAACTCCAAGCTTGGCAATCTCACCGGGCATAATTGATATAGGTCCAAGTCTGATCATTCTTGTTGCACCGCCTGCCAGTGTGCCTAAAGGCGTCAGAACCAGTATCAGAAGCACAAGACTTCCCAGCATTATTATTGGAGAAAACATCTTGTAGTACTTATACGGAAATCTGGCACAAAAAGCCATGAGAAAGAAACCCATTGCTGCATAGATAGCCTGTCTGGTAAGAAATGCATATGGCGACCCCGTATCATTTATGGACTTGTAATAGCTTGCACTGAATACCATTACAATACCGAAGATGACCAGGATAGTTACTAATAAAACTATAGTAAAATCTCCTGCGTTCATACCGTTTTTTTCAAGTTTTATGGTTTTTCTTCTTGACTTCATATAACTATAACCTGCTGACACACTTTTTAAAGTGTTCTCCTCGTACTTCAAAATTAGGATACATATCCCAGCTTGCACATGCAGGCGACAGAAGAACATTATCACCGCTTACGGCCATCTCTGCTGCCTTTGCAACGCATTCGTCCATATCCTTAGCGAAGGAATAACGGTTAAAGCCCTTTTCGTCTGCAGCTCGGGCAATTATACCCGCATCTCTTCCGAGTAAAATCATATGCTTAACCCGGTCACCAAATGACTCTACCAGTGGAACAAAATCCTGACTCTTTCCGTCTCCTCCTGCAATAAGTATTATATTCTTTTCCAGAGCATTAATTGCTGTAATTGCAGCATCAACATTAGTTCCCTTGGAGTCGTTATAATACTTTACCCCTCCGATTTCACCGCTGAATTCTATTCTGTGCTCGACTCCACCGAAGTTTCTTATAGCTTCCCCAATTACCTCAGGTGCAATACCTGCAAAATATGATATTGCCGCAGCTGCCAGAGTGTTTTCCACATTGTGACCTCCGATTATTCTGATATCGGTTAAATCACAGATTTCCACTGTCTTTTCTCTGTCAGCTATTACTATTTTTCCGTCTTTAACAAAGGCACCAAACTCCAGCTCCTTTTTTCTGCTGAAAGGTACAATTCCTGCCTTACACCCATGCTTCTGCAGTTCCCACGCTCCGGGGTCGTCAAAGTTTAATACGACCCAGTCTTCCTCTGTCTGGGCTGCAAAGATTTTCGCCTTTGCCTCTCCATAGGCCTCCATGGTATGATGCCTGTTCAGATGATCCGGAGTAAGATTCAGAATGGCAGAAACAACCGGTCTGAAGTGTTTTGTTGTCTCCAGCTGAAAACTGCTGGTCTCAGTTACAAGCCAGGTATCATCATCAGCATCTACAGATGCTGA